>CBFDCH010000025.1:0-10713 GCA_965603235.1 uncultured bacterium
TTTATTCTTCTTTTTGTTTAAAGTTGATTAGGCCTTTTTATTTTAACATTTTATTATTCTTTAAATTATATTAAATAGGGAAACGGCCGCTGCCGTCAAATTTCGCTTCTTTGCTCAGCTCCAGGACTCCCTTGGTGAACTTACTGTCCAGTGTAAAAGTATATTCAGCCAGTTTTTTATTTTCGAAAAAGCCGGACAAGTACCCAGATGCATGGCAATACAATCCGTACTTCAGCTTATCATTGGCCATGGGATTGCCTGAAAGGTAGGTGCCGGTCACCAGGGCTTTAAATGAATCTTTCCACGAATAACGGTCTTTTACTTTGGAGATTTCAACCTTCAACTTGTTGGGTTGGTAGTAGTCAATTTTTGCCCATACATTGGCATTTTCCTTTTTGTATTGAACCGTGAAATCATATTCCCCCTTTTTCCCCTGGGGATCACTCTTAAAGGAAGTGTAAAAACCACCCCATTGATCGAGCTTAACGGTCCAGGACTTGACCTCTTTTCGATCGGGCCCCCTGACACGGATCAAGGCGCTGCTTAATCCCGGTTTATTCAACTGGCCATACTCCATCTCTTTTATCACACCACCCAGGTGGACCGTGTCTCCGGGAAGGTAATACATCCGGTCTGTAAATATGGTTAATACAGGTTTGGTACTAATCAAGTTGTTTTTATCCCGGACAGAATAGTTCAATTTAAGAAAAGAAAAATCCTGCGCCTGGTCTGGATTATTGATTCGTATCCATTGATCGGATTCCAGCCTCTGGTCCACATCCACCAATCCCCTGGTATTGGTTGTTTTGGTGAATAGATTTTTTCCAGGCCGGGCAAAGATCATAGGAGCGGCCGCCAGGGGCTGCAGGGTATGTTTGTTATAGGCCAGTATCAGGCTTTGACGGGGGAAAATCTGCACTAGAAATTCAATGTTTCGCTTGTGAAACACATCCAGGTAGGGCTGATAGTAATTCCAGAAAAATTTGGTGTCTCGGTTATTGCAGATGTTATAGGGCAGGGCGCGATCCACCAGCGCACCGTAAAATCCGCACGCCTCTCCCAGTATTTGTCTGAAACTGAGGTTATGTCTGTTTATGCCATCGATTTCAGCATGTTTAACAAAAGACTTGTTGGTCTTCACATACAAGTCATAAAAATCCTTTTCCACCAGACAGCCCTTGCGGTGCCCTGAATAAAAACTATTCCGGTATCGCCTGCGAAAGTTCCGGGTATAGTCTCTGATCCTTCCAGACCTGACCTGGGTGGGTTGGAATTGGGTAATAAAATTATAAAACTTCGGTTTGAAATGAAATAGCTGAACGCGGTAATCCTCAATACTCTTACTGTCTATTGTTAAACCACCTGAATTTAAATAGTGGCCAATGGTAGGTTTCTTACTGGAACACACCCCTACCTTCACCTCAATTTCTTTACCCAGGATTTCATTGTAAATATTGCTGATTCGTTTATCCAATACCACAACAAAGGCATCCCCGGATTTGATGCTTTTACCAAAGCGGAGGTATACATATTTGTTACGGGTACTGAGGGAAAAATCTGAAAAGGTTTTTTTCTCTCCTGGCGCAAATTTGTACACTCTAACCTGGTCCTTCAATACAGTCTTCAGGGAATTGGTAAAATGGAGGTTCATATCTCGACCATCAATAAAAATAATCCGATTGGGTGGACTGGTAAAGCGAAAATTGGGTATGGTATTGAATTCATATTTAAAATCTTCCGCAGTCCCCCGGTTTCCTTCCAGGCCGGGAAAGCCTCTTTTTAAAACCATCAGGTATGGCGTTTCTCTTGAAAGCGGCTTGATAAATTTTATTATCATCTCCCGGCTGGACCTTTTTTCCACCTCAAGTTTTTCTGCTTTACCAAATTTATTTTCTTTAAAAAACAGATATTTTTTCACCTGTACGGGGGTGACAGTTTGGTTAAATTTTATAAACAGGTTGTCCTTGTGGCCAACTCCATATTCATAGGATCCATTATTTCGAATATTCCGGTAATACCTTTGTGATTGGCAGCGGAATTGGGCAGGGTAAGCAAGAGGAGTGGTAAAGGTCCAGGAGCGGCTTTTTTTCAGAACCTGTCCCTGGCGGGAACGGGTTCCCTTTTTTATTTTTAGTGAGTAGGTAGTAGAGTAATTAAAGCGTGTTTTTGGTTTAAACACCAGGGTTTTGGTCCCCCGCCACAGAAACTCCCCTGCCACTACAGGAGTGAGTGACACAATTTTAGTGCCATCCCGCTTCCCTCCCAATGCCACCATGTCATGAGAAAAGTTGACCACCAATTCCTTGCGGTACAAGCTGGACAACTGACCGGACAGGTTATAATGGCAGGTTAATTCCCCCTGCCCGGCAAAATTGATTAAGAACACACCGATCAACAATATCCCAAGCCACAATTGTTTCTTCATGTCACCCTCCCTTCTTCAAAGAATATGATTTAGTTTTCTCAAAACTTCAACCTCTGGCAAAATATTCCTTATCGATTTTATCATTTCTTCCATCCCAACAAGGCGGTAAAAAATGCACCAAATATTGAACAACCACCGGTTAAAATTCTGAAAAACCGGATGATATTGTTTTCATGGTGCTTAACGATATGAAGACATAAAAGTAACAAAAAAATAATTTTTACCTTAGACACCATTAATTGATCCTTCTTTTGGGTTGAACGGATGTACGCGGATCCTGCAAATAGGATCATGTTTTTTTACTAAAACAAACCTGACACCTGGTGGCTGTCGGGATCAATGGTTATTTTTTCCGCTGAAGGAATCTTGGGCAAACCGGGCATAAGCATGATGTCACCGGAAATGGGGATCAGGTAACCTGCTCCGGCCGCAATATTGATGTCATTGATATTCAGGCGCCAGCCGCTCGGTACGTTTAATTTTTTAGGATTATCAGAAAAGGATAAGGGTGTCTTGGCAATGCAAATAGGTAAATTGCTGAATCCCAGTTTTTTAATCTTACGCAACTTTTTCTTGGCTTCCCATGAAAATATGACACCACTGGCACCATAAATTTCGGTGGCCACCTTGCCAATTTTTTCCTCAACTGAATCATCAAGGTCATAGGTTCTTTTAAAAGTACCATCGGAACGGTCTGCTATATTGGTAACCATGTGAGCCAGGTCCTCAGCGCCTGCCCCTCCATGGGCGTGGACATTACTCAACTCAACTTTCACCCCCTGCTGGGTACAATAGTTCTTTATCATCTGTAAATCATCCTGCGCGTCATCGGGAAAAACATTGATGGCAACAACCGGATCAAAACCCAGCCCTTTCACATTGCTGATGTGCTTGCCAAGATTTGCCAGCCCCACATCCAGGGCGCATTGATCCAGGCTCTCTTCATGACAGCCTTGATGCTTCAGTGCCCGGACAGTGGCCACCACAACCACAGCATGGATCGGATAGCCGGTAATACGACTCACCAGGTTGACATATTTTTCGAATCCCAGGTCCGAGCCAAAACCACATTCCGTTACCACATAGTCGCTTAGTTTTAAGGCCATGCGTGTGGCCAGTACACTATTGGTGCCAAAGGAGATATTGGCAAAGGGACCGCTGTGTACAAAAGCGGGAGTATGTTCAATGGTTTGCACCAGGTTTGGCTTGATTGCTTCGCGCAAAATCGTGGCCATGGCCCCGCAGATACGAAAATCGCGGGCAAAGACCGGCTCATCTTTACGGGTAAAGCCGACCAGGATATTTCCAAGGCGCGCCTTCATATCTTCGATATTTTCTGACAGAGTAAGGATGGCCATCACTTCCGAGGCGGCAGAGATTATAAAGTTGTCCTCCCGGGGGTAACCGTGTTTTTTCCCACCCAGGCCAACGACAATATGTCTCAAGCTGCGGTCATTCATATCCATGGCCCGGTTCCATGAGATTTTTCGGGTATCCAGGTTAAGAGTATTTGAAAAATGCATATGATTGCCAATTACAGCAGAAAGAAGGTTATTCGCTGTGGTAACAGCATGAATATCACCGGTAAAGTGGAGGTTGATGTCTTCCATGGGCAGCACCTGCGAATACCCACCGCCAGCTGCTCCACCTTTGACACCAAAAACAGGCCCCAGCGAGGGCTCCCTTATCGAAACGATCGATTTTTTGCCAATTCGGTTCAGGGCCATGGACAAGCCAATGAAAGTGGTGGTTTTTCCTTCACCGTACTTGGTGGGAGTAATTGCGGTTACCACTATCAATTTACCATCCGGATTGTCCTTCACTCGATCCATCATGCGCAAAGATACTTTGCCTTTGTACTGACCGAATGGCCAATATTCATGATCCTCTATCTGCAATTGTCGGCGCATCTCCTCCAGTGGAATTAATTTTGCCTCAGAGGCTATTTCAATGTCACTTTTCATCCCCTTCCTCCTATCCCGCATACTAGCAACAATAAAATCCAAAGTCAATCAAAAAGGAGTGCCTGTCCCCCCGGTTAGTTAATCTGGTATTTTTTCAGTTTGCGGTATACGGTATTGGGGCTGGTGTGTTCTTTTCGGGCTATCTGGCGGATGCTGAGACCGTCACTGCGGTATGTTTGAAACTTCCTCTTTTCATGAACGCTCTCCGGGAACTGAACCGGCCGGCCAACCCGGGGCTCCATCAGCGGAAATCTCAAAAACCGGTTAATGCGGGATTCCACTTTTTTTAATTTCTTCTGCTCTATGAATCTGCGTATAAAACTGGCAGTTTCGTTCTCCCCCATTTGCTCATTTTCAATACTTTCAATCAACAGACTGATCTCTACCAGGTCAGACTGTAATTTTTTTAATTTATCATAAATAGAAAAATCCTGAAATCCATTTATAATTTTCTTTTCCATTGCCCAAAATCCCCTCGGCTTTCTTTATAATATTTTCAGAAAAAAAAGTCAAAATCCTTTATCAGAAATGAAGATTAGAAAATGGACTATAATTACTCCTGCCACAATGGGCAAATAAAATAAATTTAACCTGTTGAACAGGCAACAATCTCACGAAAACGAATAATGATCATTTTAATCGCCCCCATCTTTTGCTATAATGGATTTTCCAAATAGGCCAATAAACGGGAGTGGCCAATTTTAATAAAAACTGTTAAATACCCATGAAAATTTGCGGACAACATCTAAAGGAAAGGATCCTGCACCCTTTCCTGCTGACTGTTTATCCAATTTTGTTCCTCTATTCCCATAATATCAAAGAATTAAGATTAGCAACCGTGGCAATCCCTATGCTGATAACATTGACGGCTACTTTATGCATCTATTTTCTCCTCACACTTATAATAAAGAATAGACTAAAAAAAGGGATTTTTCTTTCGCTGATAATTTTTATGGTATTCAGTTACGGTCATATGCAGACTCTCGTCTCAGCAACTGAAAAAAATCCCACTTTCTTAATACTATATTTGTTTGGTTTTCTGATCAGCTGCTTTTTTTTATTAAAATCAAAAAAAACCTTCCAATCAACCAATTTCATCCTCAATTTGATCACCATTTTTTTACTGGTATTCAGTTCACTAAATATAATTATTTATGAGTTTCGTTTTCGCCCGAATAAGGTCCCGGACACGGAACAACACTCGGTCAATTTGGAAAGCGATTCACAAACAGATCCCGCTCGTTATCCTGATATCTATTATTTGATTTTCGACCGCTATGGAAGCTCCTCACTCCTGGCTGAAAAATTTGGCTATGACAATAGCCCCTTTGACAATTACTTACAGGAAAAAGGATTTTATATCGCTTCTCAAAGCAAAGCCAATTATCCCTATACTTTTTTATCCCTGGCCTCATCACTGAACCTCTGCTACCTCGATTTTTTGCGACCAGCAACCGGTAAAACCTCTGACAAAACCGTGGCCTACCGTTTGATCAAGGATTCGACTGTGGTTAAATTCCTGAAATCCAAAGGCTACCGGTTTTATAATTTCGGCAGCTGGTGGCAACCAACACAGAAAAATCCAAGGGCTGACAAAAATATTTTTTTAAATGGTCTGAACTTCTTTAACCTTAACCTGAATGAATTTAACGAAAAGCTATTGAAAACCACATTCATTTACCATCTCCTGACTGACTTATTTGGCGCATCTCTGATTGATCCGGAGATTGATTTGAAACGGATCATTTACCAATTTGAAGAATTGGAAAAAATTGTAAAAAAACAGGGCCCCAAATATATTTTTTCCCACTCCCTCAGCACCCATCCGCCCTTCTTTTTTGACAGCCAGGGCAATACCATTGCCCATCAGGAGCGGGCCAAAAGGTCATTGAAAGAGCTCTATATCAAATCCATTGCCTTTACCAACAATCGTATAAGAAAAATTGTAGATGCGATTCTGAGCCAAGCCAACCGGCCTACGGTCATTATCATTCAGGCTGATGAAGGTCCCGATGCCGATATTTTGGCTGATGCCAAGGTTAGCCGCAACCTGTTCAGGCGCAGTAACCTCAGGGCAAGTATATTTAATGCATTTTTTGTATCACCCGAGTGCCGGAAGCAATTATACGATCATATATCCCCGGTGAATACTTTCCGTCTTATCTTCAATCATTATTTCCAAACCAGACTCCCTTTGCTGGAGGACCGTGTATTTTTAACCCTCAGGGAGAGGGATATGTACCAATTCACAGAGATCACCCACCGTCTTATTTACGGAACCATTGTACTGAAAAATATTCCACATCCGGTAAGGATATTTCTTGATGGCAAGGAAATAAAGCAAATTGACAAGCATAAGATCCGTAATGTGAAACCAGGGTTTCACTCGATAAAAATCCTGAAACAAGGATTTGAACCTTGGCAGGCAGAGGTGGAAGTGAAGGCAACCAGTCCGTCGGAGATCTTGGTAAATCTCAGGGCAACAATCAAATAACACCGTTTAATCCTCCATTTAACGGGCTTTTTGCCAGGCGGATTTTCAAAAAAAAAGTTATTTTAATTTTCCTTGACATTCAAATTTTATTTTGTTAAGCTCTAAATTAATTTTTTTCTTAACGTTAAATTTAAATCACGTTGAGGTAAACTTGAAGCGAATCTTTCTAGGAAACCGGATCATCCAGTTCCTCTTGTTGTTTGCCTTCTGGCTGGTACTCAGCGGCCATTATGACATCACCCACATCTCCATGGGCCTGGGCTCATGTCTGATGGTGGTTCTGCTTAATCACAAGTTTATGAAGTATTATTTCATCGAAGCAGAAAAGGATGAAAGCGGAGCCAGGTTTCAAGGCGTCTCTCCCGTCCGCATCCGTTTCTTTCCCCTGCTCCGGTATATCCCCTGGTTAATGTGGCAGATTGTAATTGCCAGCTTGCAGGTAGCCTATGCGGTACTGCGGCCCAAGATGCCGGTTGATCCTGCACTGGTCCGTTTCAAAACACGTCTTCCTAATATAAGCTCCAAAGTTATTTTAGGCAATTCCATTACCCTCACGCCCGGCACCATTACCATTCAAATTGATGGCGATGAATTTCTGGTCCACGCCCTGATGGAAGTCAGTTCCTCAGGAATCGTGGATGGTACCTTGCCGACTCAGGTGGCCAAACTTTATCACAAAAAACCAGGCGAAGTGGTTCGTCAGGTAGAAATAATCAATTCGCGGGAAAAACAATAATGGAAGGTTTTTTTACTTACCTGGCAGTGGTTTTATTGGTGATTATTTTCCTGCCCCTTTACCGGGTAATCAATGGTCCCACTATCTACGACCGCATCCTTGGGGCTGGCGCCATTGCTACCAAAACCATGGTCCTTATCCTGATCATTGGTTTTATCTTCCAGGACCGCATCGATATGTTCATTGACATCACCCTGGCTTATGCGATCCTTAATTTTATCGGGGTTATCGCCATTGCTAAATATCTCGCCTTAATTCGCAGGACAAAAAAGAAATAATGGAAATAACAAAGATACTCTCAATTATTTTTATCAGCTTCGGCACCTTCTTTATGCTGGTTGGTTCCATCGGATTAATCCGCCTGCCGGACTTTTTTTCGCGTACACATGCCACGGGCAAAGTCGATACCCTGGCTATCTGGTTGATAATTATAGGCTTGATCATATATGAAGGATTCACCCTGAACAGTGCCAAGCTGGTTATTATTATCATATTTGTTGGCCTGACCAATCCCACGGCCACCAATGCCCTGGCTCGGGCTGCCTACCGTTTCCGCCTGCGCCCCTGGTATAAAGCGGATAAATCAGCCACAGGAGATAAAGATGTATCCTCAAATTGAGGTCGTTCTCTTTATCTTCCTGATTACTGCCGCCATTATATCTCTCAGCGTACGCAACCTTTTAACCGCAGTGGTCACTCTGGGAATTTTCAGTTTCATATCCGCGTTGGTTTATGTGGTAATGGGAGCGGTTGATGTGGGCTTTACCGAAGCCGTGGTGGGCGCCGGTGCGACCGGTGTCTTTTTTATAATCCTAATTTTAAAAACAACAAGAAGATGTTCAGACTAAAAATATTTAATTACCTGGTCCTTGTGGGTTTTTGTGCCCTGTTAATATATGCCTCATTTGGACTCCCCAACCGCGGGGATATTAACGCACAGCTGAATCAGGCCAAAAGCCTGGCGGATACACCCAACGCAGCGCACTACTATATCCAGAATGCCAAAAAAGATGCCCACACTCCCAACATGGTTACCGTCATTCTGGCCGATTACCGGGGCTATGACACACTGGGAGAAGAGACTGTAATATTAACAGCCGGACTAATCTGCTTTCTGTTATTGAGAAGGAAGAGGAAAAGCAAATGAAAACCGAAAGAGACAATCCCATTGTTGTTCTGGTAAGCAGATTGGTATCCCCGTTTATAATGGTTTTCGCTTTTTACGTGGTATTCCATGGCCACTATAGCCCGGGTGGTGGTTTTCAAGGCGGCACCATGCTGGCTGCCGGCCTGGTCCTCATTCGTTTAACTGCTGGCAGCGACATCGCTCAACTGCAATTTAAGCAGAGTTGGGGAATTATTCTCGGCTGCATTGGTGTCTTGATCTATTTTGGCACCGGTCTGCTGGCCATGTTGCTGGGCGGCAAATTTCTGGATTACAGTTTTCTCCCTTTTGCGGGCCACAGCGACCAGGTTCGCTCACTGGGGATTTTACTGGTTGAGATTGGTGTGGCTTTGGCTGTTATGGGAATTTTGGTTTCCATTTACGATGATTTGCTGGACAAAAACCCCCATGACCTTAGTTCCAATTTGTAAGGTATAGTAAGAGGAGATAAATGTTTAAATTTATTGTTGGCCATTATGGTTACTGGTTTGTATTTATCTTATTGACCATTGGACTGTTTGGCATGGTTATCAAGAAGAATTTGGTTAAAAAACTGATCGGTATGACTATTTTCCAAACTGCAGTTATTATTTTCTTCGTGGCCAGCTCCTCCAAGTGGGGTGGAACAGTACCTGTACTTGATCCCAATATCGGTGTCCAGCCTGCCCATGTCCAGACTCAAAAAATGGACCATGAACCGGCAAAAACCCCGGATGCCCACCACCAGGAACCAGGAGATTTTAAAGTGGACAGCAGTAAATACATCAATCCCCTACCTCATACCTTGATGCTCACCGCCATTGTGGTGGGAGTGGCAACAACGGGCGTTGCCTTTGCTTTAATCATTACTATTTTCCGAAGGTATAAAACCCTGGAAGAAGATAAATTACTGGAAAGAATGAAAGAGGAGCATGATTCAGAATAATTCACCAGCATTAATACCCCTGGTTTTGCTGTTCTCAGCCGTTATTATCCCAATAGCGGCAATCAAGAAAAAAGAGATTGCCTACTATATTGCAGTTCTCGCTTCTGCAGTTACTGCCGCGCTCTCTATTTATAATATCCTGCAGCTGGCTGAGCATGGGCCTATTCATTATCAATTCGGCAATTGGCCTCCTCCGATTGGGATAGAATATGTCCTCGATAATCTCTCCGGTTTTATTACCCTGGTAATCAATTGTATTGCCTTCCTGGTACTGATTTATTCCAGAAAAATTGTGCACCAGGAATTAAAAGAAAAACAGATGCCCTACTTTGCCATTGTTATGCTAATGCTGTGCGGATTTAATGGCATTATTCTTACAGGAGATTTTTTCAATCTTTACGTATTTCTGGAAATCAGTTCACTGGCACTATACGGTATGATTGCGGTGGGAGAGAGACAAGCGCCAGTGGCAGCCTTCCGCTACCTGATCATGGGTGCAATTGGTGCCTCATTCTATCTGATGGGGGTCGGTTTTCTCTATATGAAAACTGGCTCTCTGAATATGGCAGACATAAAAAAAATCCTCCCCTATATTTCCAGTGAACCTGCAGTCATTGTCGCCCTCACTCTTATGGTAATCGGTATAGCCATCAAGATGGCCGTGTTTCCCTTACACGGTTGGTTGCCTGATTCCTACACCTATGCCCCCTCCTCCACAGCAGCTCTTGTTGCGCCCACCGGCACCAAGGTAGGCGCTTACGTTTTGATTCGAATTCTATTCTTTGTGTTTGGCGTTGCCTATGTCAGCAGAGTACTGCCCATCACAAAGGTTTTGGGCTGGCTTGCCGCTATTGGAATTATTTATGGGTCGATAATGGCCATCGCTCAAAAAGAGATGAAGCGTATGCTGGCGTACAGCAGTATAGCTCAGATCGGCTATATCGGTTTGGGAATTGGCCTGGCCAACTACTGGGGACTGGTTGGCGCCATCCTCCATGTGATGA
>CBFDCH010000026.1:0-10474 GCA_965603235.1 uncultured bacterium
AGGTGGAGCGGAGCCGGATTCCCTCATATATTTGTGTGATTGATACTGAGGGAATGGGCGTGTTGAATGCCCATGCCGGAGATAAGATATCTCCGGAGAGTGTGGTCAAAACCCTGCAGGAATTGAAGGTAACTGACAAGGTAAAACACCGCAGGCTGATCATCCCGGGTCTATTGCCCTTTTTCCGGGCCGAACTGGAGGAAACCTCTGTGTGGCAGGAAGTTATCATTGGGCCCAAAACCGCCCGGGAAATACCCGCCTTCCTGAACCGTATTTGGACTTAATAAATGGCCGATATTACCGTTCACTTTCTCCCCCACAACATCAAGGTTGATGTTCCCAAGGGAACCTCCATCCTCAAAGCCGCTGCCAAGGCCGGAATCGTCCTACAGAGTCTTTGCGGCGGAGAGGGGACCTGTCAGCGGTGTGAGGTAAATATTGTGGACAAGGGCAAAATCGGCATGAAAGGGGAAAAACTGGTGGCACCCCAGGAGTATGTGCCAACGGTCCTGGCATGTGTTTGTGAAGTTCAAAATCAAATGCTCATTTATATTCCGGAACACTCACTCGTTCGTGAACCCACATCCAGGATCGAGATCAAACCGGAAAAGCAGGTAATGAGAGAAATCCAATTGCCCGAAGAGATGGTTTTTTCCCCGGTAGTGCAGAGATTTTATTTAAAATTAAACAAACCCTCCCTCTCCAATCAACTGGCTGACAGCCAGCGGATATGCGATTCAGTACTGAAAAAAGTTGGCAGGGGCGCTGTTTATGTTGATGTCTCTGTACTGTCCGCTTTGCCTGACCTTTTACGCAGCAGCCAGTACAAGGTTACTGTCACGGTACTTAAGACAGACACTGGATTTAAGATTGTAAATGTGGAAGGCGGCGATACCAGCCAGCAGCAGTTTATGGTAGTGGTTGATATTGGTACCACGACCATCATGGCCCATCTACTGGATACCAATCACAGGCAGCTAATGCATATGGAGGTTTGTTTCAATAGCCAGAGCGTTCATGGCGGAGAAGTGACCCGAAGGATGATTGCTGCTGAAAAATATGGTGTTGGCGAATTGCAGCAGCTGGTGGTAAAAGATATCAATAAACTTATCACCCAATTGTGTATTAAAGCAAACGTTCAACAAAAGGATATTCTGGCGGTAGTATGTGCGGGAAATACTGTGATGACCCATTTCCTCTTCGCCCTGCCTACAGCAAAGATACGGCGGTCACCCTATATTCCGGTTGCTGTCAATTTGCCGGTCATTCCGGCTGAAGATGTAGGTATTTCGGTCAGTCCTTATGCCCGCCTCTTCTGTTTACCAGGAATAAGCGGCTGGGTGGGGGGTGATATCACCTCCGGAGTGCTGGCCACCGGACTCGATCAATCGGAAGAAATTTCTCTTCTCATGGATATTGGTACCAATGGTGAGATTGTGATTGGCAACAAAGAGTGGATAGTGGCCTGTTCAGCTTCAGCAGGTCCTGCTCTGGAAGGAGCCAGTGTGGCCTGTGGGATGCAAGCGCAAAATGGAGCTGTTGAGCGGGTCTGGATTCTAAACGAAAAAATCGTCTACTCCACCATCGGCGGAGTAGAAGCCAGAGGGATTTGCGGATCAGGCATCATTGATCTTATTGCCGTATTGTTAACAAAAGGGATCATAAATCGTTCCGGTAAATTTGTAAGTAATAATAAGGATCGTTTTGAATTAAATGAAAAAGTGTATATCACTGAGGTTGATATTGAAAATATAATCACTGCCAAAGCAGCCATTTTTGCCGCTATGAAAATTCTGTTAAAACAATTACATCTCACCTTTAATGATATTGGCCATTTTTTTATTGCCGGGGCCTTTGGCAAACATATCAACAAAGAGAGTGCGGTTGCCATTGGCTTACTGCCCCCATTGGCAGCAGAGAGGCTCGAATTTGTGGGCAACACAGCCATCGGCGGAGCCACTCTTGTGGCTCTTTCCCAGCAGGCACAGGAGCGAATTTTGGCCATTAGCAAGGTGGTAACCTATTATGACTTGATGACTGCTGATAATTATGTGGATGAGTTTAAACAGGCGATGTTTTTACCCCACACCAATATTGAAGAATTTTTGCCATCAGGTGGTGGTAATGGGTAAGCGTATTGCTGTTGCTGGCAAAGGCGGGACAGGTAAATCCACCCTGGCTGCCCTAATTATCCGTCATCTGACCGAAAACAACCAGGGGCCCGTGTTGGCCATAGATGCTGACGCTGATGCCAACCTGGGTTACTTGCTGGGGACCACACCCAAGCAAACAGTGGGCGATCTGCGGGAGGAGGTGTTGCTGCAGATCAAAAACCTTCCGGCAGGTATGTCCAAAGCCAATTATGTAGAGGCTGGCCTCCATCAAATCATTGAAGAGGAAAAAGACTTTGATCTGATTACCATGGGTCAGGGTGAGGGACCTGGATGTTATTGTTATCTGAATAGTTTAATTAGAAAATTTTCCGACGATTTGTTCCCATCATACTCATGGATCGTCATTGATCATGAAGCAGGACTGGAACATATCAGCCGGCGAACCTCTTCGCCCCTTGATGCCATGATTGTGCTGGTCAATGAAAATAAAAACTCCCTGCGTACAGCCAATCAGATTGAAAAGATTTCCCGGCAAATGAGGAATAGTGTGAAAAAATTATTTGTTGTTTTTAACATGGTTAAGGGTAAATATAAAGATACCCTGCTCGGGCAAATCTCTGCCACCTCAATGGAATACCTCTGTGATATACCCTTTGATCAACAATTGTACGATATGTCCATTGCCGGACATGCCATTCATAAAATTGAAAACACCCTGGTACAGGAGCGGATCCGCTTGATTGTTGAGCGGATAGGAGGATAAAATGGATCTACCTGATTTAAGAGAAAACTGGACCGGCAGAATACATGAGGTGACCATTGGGGCAACCGCTGCGGAGGGCGGAACCCGGAAAAGAACAATTGTTGTTGGCGGTCACACCACCCTGCCCTTTTTATCCTTTGAGGGAGAAATTCCCCACTCGCCGGTGATAGCCGGTTATGTTGCCGACATCATACCTGATTGGCCCGATTTTCTAAAAAATTCAATTGGCAAAGAGATTGGATCTCCGGTGGAGTGGGCTCAGAAATCGGTGCAGGAGTTTGGTGTGGATCTCATTAATTTAAAACTGTTGGGAGCAGATCCCACCCTGGATGACGCCACACCCGACCAGTGTGCCCGGGTAGTGGGCGACATTTTGAAAGCTGTGGACGTGCCGCTTATTATCTGGGGATGTGGGGATGACGAAAAGGACAACCTTGTACTTCCCGAATGTTCAAGTGCGGCCAGGGGTGAAAACTGTCTGATTGGTACGGCAAAGGAATCCAACTATCGCACAATTGCTGCCATATGTATGGCAGACAAACACAAGATCATCTCCGAGGTGCCGGTTGATATCAATATTGGTAAACAGGTTAATATATTGTTGCAGGATGCCGGTTTTGATTTGTCTGATATTGTTATGTTTCAAATCACCGCTGCTCTGGGATATGGTCTTGATTATGTCTACTCCATTCTGGAGCGGGCAAAGATTGCCGCTTTAAAAGGAGATAAGTTGATGGCAACTCCCCAGATCTGTGATGTGGCCGGTGAAACCTTCCGTGTAAAAGAGGCGGTTGCGGATGAGGAAAACCTGCCGGGCTGGGGTGATATGGCTAAACGGGGCCTCTTGTGGGAAGCCGTTTGTGCCACCAATTACCTGGCAGCCGGGGGAGATATCATCATCATGGCCCACCCGGATGCCATACAAATGGCTAAATTTGCCATTGCAGATTTGAATAAAGATTGAATAGGAAATAGAGGAGGGCATATGATTGGGTTTAAGAGCCAAAGTAGTATGATGATAGGCAGTATGCCGCAACAGAATTCAGAATCGGCTTTAAAATTGTTGCAGGAATACCCCCTCTCCATTCCCACCTGGCCGCAACTGCCCAAGCGAAGCTTTAAGGAGGGGATGATTCCCCAATACAGTGAAGCTTTTCCAGGGATTCGCGTGGATGAGATCCAGAAGAGGATATGGGTACAACAGGACGAGCAACTCTTTGAAGAAATGGCTGTTTTTTATGAAAAGGTGGTGTCAGAAGATTTCACTCATTTTGCCCTTTCCCAGGATTTTGCCTCAGGATTGCACCATTTTTTACAGGCCAGCGCAGAGCGGGGCAAGGTACCTTTGATTAAGGGGCAGGTCACCGGACCTTTCACCTTTGGTCTTGGTTTAAACGATAGCAATGGTAAAGCGGTATGGTTTGACGCCACGTACCGGGACGTGGTGATAAAGGGAATTATTGCCAAGGGCCTTTGGCTCACCGGGCAATTAAAGCGATTGGCTGAGCATGTGATTGTCTTTTTTGATGAGCCCATTTTATCCGCTCTGGGAACACCCGCATATATTGGCATCCAGGATGAAGATGTTGTTAATGGGCTGAACGAGGTGATCACTGCCTTGCACCAGGCCGATGTCACCGTTGGCGTCCATTGCTGCGGCAATATGGATTGGGGGCTGCTGGCCCGCACTTCAGTGGATATCATCTCTTTTGATGCCTATTTTTTTGCGGATAAACTGGCGCTCTACCCTGAAGAGATGGAAGCCTTTTTAGAGAGGGGAGGCAAGTTGGCCTGGGGAATAGTACCTACCAATGATCTTGATACATTGGAGCGGGAAACACCGCAATCTCTCAAGCAGAGGATAACCGACACGGTGCAGTTGTTTATAAAGAAGGGGATCAGTGAGGAGAAACTTCTCCGACAGATGGTTTTAACCCCTGCCTGCGGCCTCGGTTCTTTAACTGAAGAGGGCTCGCAAAAAGTACTGCACCTTTTGTCTGAAATTAAAGCCGATTAGCCCGATCTCTTCTGGTTGTTAATAAGCTGTATATATGTTATTCTTTTTTCAGTATGCCGCAGAATGGTTCATCAAAAAAAAAGCCGGGATGCCTTCTCTATGACCCGGTTTACCTGCTTCATGATTCGGGAGAATATCATCCGGAAATTCCGGAACGGTTGACAGCCATATACAACTCTCTGCAGAAGGTGGCCTGGTTCAAAGACCTTAATTTATTGACTGCGGAAAGAGCTGACGAAGAAACCGTTGCCCTGGCTCATGACTCCGATTATATCAATTTGGTAAAGGAGCAATGTGAAGCCGGTTATACCGTATTATCCACTGGAGATACCGTGATTTGTCCGGAAAGTTATGAAGTTGCCCTTAAGGCCGTTGGCGGTGTGACGCGGGCTGTGGACCTGGTGATGAGAGGGGAGGTTAAAAATGCCTTCTGTGCCATTCGTCCCCCGGGCCACCATGCCACTGCAGGGAGGGGTATGGGGTTCTGTGTGTTTAACAATGTGGCTGTGGCAGCCCGGCATGCACAGAAAAAACACGGCGCGGAAAAGGTGTTGATTGCTGACTGGGATGTTCACCACGGCAATGGCACCCAGGATATTTTTTATGAAGATGATTCGGTTTATTTCATGAGCACCCACCAGTCTCCATGGTATCCGGGCACAGGGGCAACCAATGAAACGGGTTCCGACAAAGGGGAGGGATATACCATGAACAGACCCTTCTGGCGGGGGGCCGGCCCTGATGAGATTGTTACTACCTTCAGGGATGATTTTTTAGCGGCAGCCAGAGAGTTTAAGCCTGATTTGGCCCTCATCTCTGCCGGATTTGATTCACATGTGAATGATCCTCTGGGAGGATTTGACCTTGATGACAATGCTTTCAGGGAACTAACCAAAATAATGCTGGAGATCGCTGATATTGCAGGCAATGGCAGGTTGATTTCTGTTTTAGAGGGCGGCTATAACCTCTCCAGTCTAGCGTCTGCCGTTTATGCGCATATGGATGAGCTGCGCCAGGCATAATTTTAAAAAGTAAACAAATAAAGGAGGAATAATGGACAAAATGAAACTCTCTTTTCAACAGGATGTTCTTACCAAAATCAACAGTTTTTTTGAAAAAGAGAATAATCCTGTTATTGATGATTTTTTAGCTGTAATAAAAAAATATGGAGGGGTTGACCGGATCAATCAACAGGCCCGCGAGTCCGGTTTGTTGGAGACCCGTTTAAAAAGGTTGGTGGAAATCAATTCTCCATACCTAAAAGACCTCGAATGGTTGCAGGAGCAGAGGGATCAGGGATCCTTCACCACCATGGAAGATTATAAAAATAAAATCCTTGGTGATCAACAGGTGGAATTTAAAAATGATTTTGCCGTGACCCTGGAGATCAGTGCCCTGCAGTATTTTCCCTGGTTAATCGTTGAAGCCAAACAAGCCATTGCTGCTGGAGAATTAATGCCCGGCCGATTTATCAGGGTACGGGCCATGAAGGAGCAGGCAGCGGACCAGGGTGATATACAGGCTGTTGCTGCAGCAATGGATATTATCGGGGCTTCCTGGGTTGAAACCCTCGATACCCGGGGAACGGATGGCGCCAATGTTCATCTGGGAGGGCCGGACACCATAACCGGTTATTTTGGCGGCCCCGGTCAGCCCAATGATTATCCGTTGAAGTGGGTGGACGAATACCTGTATTACTATACCAAATATGGCATCAGGCAGGTGTTGAACATCAATCCAGGCACTGTGCTGCTGGGTTATTTGCTCTATAAACTGGGAGTGGATATTGAGTTTAAAATTTCCGTATATATGGGTAATGACAATCCCTATTCTGTACTATGGACACTGATGACTGCCAAGATGTTCAGCAGGGAGGATGGCTCAACCCCGCTTGTTGGCTTTAATTTTTCCAATTCGGTTCATAATCAGACTATTGAATTGTGCTCAGATATCCGTCATGATTTGGAATTTGAAGATCTGGTCCGTTTTGAACATCATATTACAGAGACATTTAAAAGTATTGTCAGGCAGCCCTATGATCGTACCGAAGAATTGCCTGAGCTGGCTGGCAAAGTTAAAAATATCAGTGCCAAGCACGAAGGCGGGATGCAGGAGGTTGAAAAAGAGCGGGATCATCCTTCAGATATTCTCGAATATTTTATGCCCAAAGAGGATGTGTTGGCCGCAGGTTTAATGCCCAAACTTGAACGGAATTACCTGGATAAGCACGATGCGGTCAACCGCACCGCCAAACTTCTTATTTCCAATGCCATTCCTGTAATTGCCGCTGCTAAATTACATAAATTATAGAAAAGGAGAGAGAGGCAAAAATGATTAGTAATATTACCTTAAACTGGCCTCCTGTTATCGAGTTTGGCGAAGGTAAGCGGCGTGTCCTGAAAGATTACCTGGTGAGCGCCAAAAGGGTGTTTTTCCTGATTGATCCGCCGATACTGGTATCCATTGAACCCCTGCTGGCTGAAATTAAAGAGATGGGTATTGAGATCCAGATCTCTACCGACGTTGTCCCTGAACCCCCATTTGAAGCATTGAACCGTTTGTTGGAACCGGTGAAAACATTTTTCCCCGACGTGATTGTTGGTATTGGCGGTGGTTCTGCCATGGATTTGGCCAAACTTGTGTCGGTTTTGTTCCCGGGAAACCAGCAGGCCAGTGAGATCATTGGTATTGATAATGTAGCAGGCCGTCATATAAAACTAATTACCCTGCCATCCACCTCAGGCACAGGCAGTGAAGTGACTCCGATCGCCGTGTTGACCGATGAGCAGCAGCATTTAAAAAAGGGGGTGGTAAGCAGATTTATTATACCTGACATTGCCATTGTGGATCCTGAACTTACCCTTTCCCTGCCACCGGCAATAACTGCCTCAACCGGAATGGATGCCATGACTCACTGCATTGAGGCCTATACCAACAAGCATGCCCATCCCCTCATCGATATAATCGCTCTTGATGGGATTCGTCTGATCGCTGAGAACCTTGAAACGGTGGTAAAGGATGGTACCAACCAACAGGCCAGGTCAGCCATGTCTCTGGCCAGCCTTTACGGGGGGTTTTGTCTGGGACCGGTAAATACAGCAGCCACTCATGCCCTGGCATATCCTCTGGGAGGGGAATTTAAAATTGCCCACGGTGTATCCAATTCAGTTTTATTACCCTTTGTCATGACCTACAATCTGCCTTGCTGTGTGGAAAAGTATGCCAGATTAGCTGTGGCTATTGGGGTCCAGGATAAGGGATCCCGGGAAGAGGTTGCCCGTCAGGGGATAAAACGAATCCGTGAAATTGCCTGTAACTGCGGTATACCCGCCAGTCTCAAGGAGTTGTCCATTCCTGAGGATGCCATCGACCTGATGACTGACGCCGCCATCAAGGTTACCCGCCTGCTTGACAACAATCCCAGGCCTATAACCAGAGAGGATGCACGGGAAATTTTTAAAAAGGCCTATGAGGGAGAGGCCTGTTAGGGGAGTATACGATGAAGGGATTTTTTAATAAGGTGTTAAGGATTAATCTAGCACAGGAATCTTTTTTTTATGAAGACATTTCTGACGATGTGTTGGCTGCTACCCTGGGTGGCAAAGGTTTGGCCAGTTATCTGTTGCTGGAGAAAAACCAGCCGGGAATTGATCCTCTGGACGAGGGGAATCATTTTATTATAGCCACGGGTCCAGCCAATGGCACCATTTTCTGGGGCAGCGCCCGCTTTGGTGTGTTCAGCAAAAGTCCACTTACCGGCGGTTTTGGCGAATCCTATTGCGGTGGTACGCTGGCTGCCAAGATCAAAGGATGTGGTGTGGATGTTGTTGTTCTTGAGGGAAAAGCCAGAGCCCTGACCTTTTTATCCATAACTGAACAGGAAGTGGTATTTAAGGATGCACTGCCCATAAGTGGAGCTGAGACTCAAGAAGCGGAAACTTATATTATTGAGAATAGTCCTCCCGGAGCAAGTGCCATGGTGATTGGCCCGGCCGGTGAAAACCTGGTTCGCTTTGCCTGTATTAAGGCGGATCGCTGGCGCAGCCTTGGTCGTGGTGGTATGGGCGCAGTCCTGGGTTCCAAGAATATCAAGGGAATATCCTTTACCGGTTCAGCAAAATGTGAACTGGCCGACCAGGATTTACTGAAGGGCCTGATTAAGAAGATAACCGCAACCGGTCGAGAGGCTCCTGTGACTGAATTGTATAAAAAGCTGGGCACACCGATGCAGGTCGAAGCCACCAATGCCAACAATTGTTTCCCCACCAGGTATTGGAGAAAGGGATATTTTTCCGATTGGGAGAAAATCTCGGCCCGCTATATGCAAAAAGAATTCGAGGTTAAGGCCACGGGGTGCCCCTTCTGTTTTCTGAAATGCACCAAACACTCCCGGTTGAAAAAGGGGCGCCATGCAGGCTTGGTAATAGAAGGGCCTGAATATGAAACCATTTATGCCCTCGGGGGTTTACACGAAATAAACAGCCTTGAAGAGGTGGCCTGGTTGAATGATATTTGTGACCGCCTGGGTGTGGACACCATGAGTGGCGGTAATATCACTGCCTTTGCCATTGAGGCTTTTAAGCGGGGGAAGCTCGACTATCAGATCGATTATAACCAGCCCGACCGGGTGGCTGAGCTCCTTTCCCTGATATCCTCACGTCAGGGAGTGGGCGACTTGCTGGCCAATGGCATCAGAGAGGCAGCCGCTCAATTGGATCTGACGGACCTGGCCATTCATGTGAAAGGCATGGAACCGGCAGGATTTGAACCCAGGGTTTTGAAAGGGATGGGGCTATCGTATGCCACCGCAGCCCGGGGCGCCTGCCACCTGCGCGGCACTTTTTATAAACCTGAACTTTCAGGCCAGATAGGCAAGGAGCAGATTACCGGTAAAGCTGAATTACTGATCGATTTTGAGGACCGCGCCGCTCTGTTTGATAGCTTGATCCTGTGCCGTTTTTTCAGGGATTTTATCCTATGGCCGGAATTGAGGCAACTCATACTGGCCACAACCGGACTGGACCTGTCAAAAGAAAAATTAGCGGACCTGGCAAACCGGACCACCAACCGCACCAGAGCCTTTAATATAAGAGAAGGCCTGGATGCCAGTTTTGATACCCTGCCGCACCGTTTTCTCAATGAAGCGACTGAGGAGGGGGCAACTCTTGATAAGCAGGAATTGGCTACAATGATAAAAGAATACAACAACCTGAGAGGAGACGCTTTATGAAGATAGTTATCCTTGACGGTTTTACAGTGAATCCCGGGGACATAACCTGGGGACCTGTTGCCGGCTTTGGAGAATGCGAAATTTATGACCGGACTCCTGTTGATGAGGTCTATCAGAGGAGTAAGGGCGCGGAAGCGATAATAACCAGTAAGGTGGTTATCGACCGGGAGATGATTAACCGGCTGCCGGATTTAAAATATATCGGGGTGATTGCCACTGGCTACAATGTGATCGATCTGGCAGCTGCCCGGGAGCGGGGAGTGGTTGTCACCAATATCCCCGATTACTGCACCATGTCGGTTGCCCAGATGGTGTTTGCCCATATTCTGGAGTTTTGCCATAACCTGGGT
>CBFDCH010000027.1:0-10269 GCA_965603235.1 uncultured bacterium
CCTGCTCAGCTGATTAAACAAACATTTCAAACATTTTTGG
Organism: uncultured bacterium; assembly: GCA_965603235.1. Taxonomy (GTDB): domain Bacteria; phylum Acidobacteriota; class Aminicenantia; order UBA2199; family UBA2199; genus CBFDCH01. The sequence continues at coordinate 41 of CBFDCH010000027.1, forward strand.
CGCCTGTCCCCTTTTATTTGAACAGGGAGGTAAAAAACTGGATGGCCAGGTAGATGGCCAGGGGTATTGCCGCCAGGTTCAGGATTGTCACTGTGAAGCCAACCATCTTGCGAGATATATAGTTGTCTCCATCCTGGTAACGGTCAAGTAAAGGGGCGGTATCGGGACGCTGACCCCTGGTTTTAATCCGTTTTATAACATTGACAATCAGCAGCAGCAGGGGGACCCCGCCCATTAGGGCAAAACTGACCGCGCATATCAGCCAGCCCCATGCCAAACCGCCTCCACCCGGCGGTTTCAGGGCAAACTCTAAAAAGTTCCAGCCCAGGCTGAGAAACACAATAGGAAAGAGGAGGGTCATCAGGTTCACTCCACCAATGCGGCGGGCGTTCACCTGGTTAAAAACAATAAAAATAACACAGCCGAATATGGAAACCGGGAAGACCCATACCCAATCGGGCGCCGGATGGGAAATGGCATAGGGCCCGCCTGAGGCCACAAAACCGCCCAGCTTCATCACACCGCGCATGGCCTGATAGAAGATGGTCATTGCCATGGTAAAACCGAATATGCCGACCAACATCAAGAAGGAGCGGCGCAGAAATGAAACGCCTGTTTGCTGGTCTGCCTCCTGGCCAAAATAAATGGGACTAAAAAAAGTTCTATGTTTCATTATGATTCTTTCTCCCCAAGTTGTAATGAAAGTTTTTTAAAAAAACCAGGTGGGATCTGCCCTACCTGGTGGAGGATAGATATCCACCCCTGGGCCTTGTTTTGGTCAATACAACCTCAGGAGTGGACAAAAAATAAACTAAAGGTTTTTACTATTTTTTTAAAATGAAAGTGAGGCCGACTACTCCACCAACACTACTAAAATCACCAATGGCTGAGAAATACACTTTCAAGCAAGCGGCCAGTTTCTCAGAAAACCAGTATCTGGCACCCGCAACAGGGCTGAGAAACAAACTCGATGATCCAACACCTGAGTCATCACCAACACCCGCTACATCCCAACTATAAGAATAAATGGAAAATCCAAGCGATGCGCCAGCAAAAACGTCCAATTTTGCTACAGGTATCTTGATAAAATGATACAAAACTTCAACTGAAGGGGTGATTAAAGTTTGAGACAACCCTCCCCAGGCGCCAAAATCTTCGCTCCAGAAAGCCAACATTAAACTACCACCCACACCGATGTTTTCAGTAAGGGCCATCTCCAGGTTGGCGCCAAAATTAAGGGCATAACTGTACAGGGCAACCTGTGGGGTTAAATACCAGGTCCCCTTTTTAAACTCTTTCTCTCCTGCCACTAGGCTGGAGGCAAAAAACAGAATAAGAACTACAATGGCTAATGATTTAAGTTTCATTATCCCTCCTCAAATGGTTTCCACTAAATATATTGATATAATATGTTCAAAATTTCAACAAAAAAGGATTATGTTATAGTTAATACATAACGACTAACAAAGGTATTGAAGTTTAATATCCAATCGTGAATAAAGCGGTACTCAGTGCTTTCTGCCCTCGATCATGCGCACCGCGTGTTCCATTACCGGCAGCAGCATCTGGGTACACAAGGTCACAGCTTTCACTGATCCGGGAAAGTTGACAATAATAGTGTTACCCTTCATACCACTATAACCCCGGGACAATACCGCGTTGGTAGTTTGTTTGTAAGATTCGGCCCTGAGCATTTCAGCAATGCCGGGCAGCTCTCTATCACAAATTTTGGCAGTTGTTTCCGGAGTTATATCACGGTCGGAAATTCCCGTACCGCCTGTAGTGAGGATAAAATCCTTATCCAGATGACCGATTATGGCTTCCCGAATCGGCCCTTCCTCATCCGGGACCACCATTACCTCCACCTGTGCTTCAAGGTGGCTATTGTCGATGATCTCCTTGATCCTGGGACCGGAGAGATCATCATACTCGCCCCTGGAAGCACGATCAGATATGGTAATGACCGCTATTGCCAGCACGGATTAACCCCCCCCTTATGACTCTAGCAAATATACCCTGCCTGGGCATGATGCAGTCTCCCACAATCTTAAAGATGTCACAGCCATGATGACAGGCTTTGCCGATCTGTGTTACTTCAAGCTCCACGTCATTTACCCGGATCTTACCCCCGACCTTTACTTCGGCCCAGTTTATGCCCCGTGTAAGGATATTCTCAGCAAATATTCCCGGCGGTAAGGGTATGTCCTCGTTCATTGCTTTGATCTTCTCCGCCATCATCTCTACCGCCTCTACTGCCAGACAGGAGACTTGGCGGTGCCAGTCACCGGCATGGGCATCCCCTTTGATGCCATGGTTGACAATACATTCCACCACCTCAACCGGATTTTTTACCACTCCCTTTTCAGCAGAGGTGTTAACCGCTTTGACTTCAAATATCATGTTTGCTCTTTTTCTCCAGGCGTATATCTGATACTACCATTTTTTTATCCACTGCTTTGCACATGTCATAGATGGTGAGGGCCGCGATGGCAACCGCAGTTAAGGCCTCCATTTCAATACCGGTTTTGGCTTCACAAACCGCTGTGCCCCTGATAGCAATTCTCCCTGGTTCAATCTCAAAGTCTACCTCAATGGAGTTAATGGGTATATTGTGACATAAGGGGATCAAATCCCAGGTTTTTTTAGCTCCACTCACAGCAGCTATCCTGGCCACTGCCAGTACATCCCCTTTTTTCAACAAATTGTTGCGAATCTTGGCTATGGTCTCTTCCTGCATTAAAACAGATCCCACTGCCACAGCCTGGCGCCGCATTACATCTTTACCACTTATATTAACCATCCTGGCCTGGCCTTTTTCATTCACATGGCTAAATTCCATAATCGCCTCACACCTTACTATACATGATCTGAATACCATAGTATACCCCACCTCCCCCCAACAAGGCAACAGATAAAATCAAGAGACCACTTGACACCATTTACAATAAAAGAATATCATTTGGATAGTATCAGGATTTTTTAGACCATGACAGCCCGATCAACTAAAAAAATTTTAATCATTTTCGGTACCAGGCCTGAAGCCATTAAGCTGGCGCCATTAATTAAAGAATTTGCCAACCACCCAGATTTTTCCGTGTCGGTCTGCCTGACCGGCCAACACCGGGAAATGCTCGATCAGGTGATCAATTTTTTTGAGCTGCACCACCATCACGACCTGGATCTGATGAAAAAGAACCAGTCATTGACTGAGATAACCAGTGGCGTGCTCCTGAACCTGAAGGGAGTCTTTGAGAAAGAAAATCCAGACCTGGTATTACTGCAAGGAGATACAACCACTACTCTGGCCAGTGCACTGGCCGCTTTTTATCATAAAATTCCGATTGCTCATCTCGAAGCAGGGCTAAGAAACCGCAGCAAGTATTCACCCTTTCCGGAAGAGGTAAACCGCTTGCTGGCAAGCCACCTGGCGGACTATCATTTTGCCCCTACCCGGAAGGCGGTAGACAACCTTAAACAGGAAGGCCTAAAGGAGAATGTTTTTCTGGTCGGCAACACTGTGGTAGACGCCCTGTTATGGGGAGTCAGGATCCTGAAAAACAAAGGAGACGATCAATATAAATTCTTTTTTAAAAAAATAAACCTGGAGAAAAAAATCATTCTTGTCACCTGCCACAGGCGGGAAAATTTCGGCTCACCAATTCAGCAGATTTGTAAAGCCCTCGGACAAATTGCCCGTGAAAAAGATGTTGAAATCGTAATCCCGGTCCACCTGAATCCCAAGGTGAGAGAACCGATCCAGGCCAACTTAAAAAACCTGGCCAATGTCCACCTGTACGACCCCCTGCCCTATCCCCATTTCATCTGGCTGATGGAAAAATCATACCTGATATTAACCGACTCCGGGGGCATACAGGAGGAGGCACCATCTCTTGGTAAACCGGTACTGGTTATGAGAGACACCAGTGAACGTCCTGAGGGGATTGAGGCTGGCACTGCCAGTCTGGTCGGCACAGACAGCAGCAATATTGTTGCTGAGACCCGTAGATTGCTGGATAACATTGATGAGTATCAATCGATGTCAAAATCGGTCAACCCTTACGGAGACGGCACCACCAGCATCCAGGTGGTGGCTGCTTTAAACAAAATTTTATACCTACATAAGGATTAGCCTGCCAGCGGAATTTTATCATGCACATACTGGTCATTACCCTTGATTATCCATCAGAGGAGAGCCCTGCCAGCTGCGCTTTTATCCACACCCGCGTGCTGGCATACCTGGCCAGTGGTATTGAAACCTCAGTTTTTGTTCTGGGCAGTAACAGAGACAATTATTGTTTTGAAGGAATTGGGGTGGAAAGGGGCAACAAGGATGATCTGGTAAAAAAGCTGCAAGATCATCATTTTGATAAACTCTTAATACACTTTTTTACCCGTCTCATTTACCAGGCCCTCCAGGATTCCTCATTTAAAAAAGAGATTTTGGTCTGGGTTCACGGTATTGAGGCCCTGAGCTGGAAACGAAGAATATTTAATCTGGAAGCAAATATTAACGGTATGGTCGATTTTTTACGCTACATGGTCATTAATAAAAAGCAAATCCAATCCTTCAGGCGGTTTGTAGAAGATTTGTCGTTTAGAAAAAAATTCATATTTGTTTCCAACTGGATGAAATTGACAACAGAAAAAGATCTGGCCCTGAAAATTGCCGATTGGGTAATCATCCCCAATATGATTGACACCGCGCATTTCAAATATATAGAAAAGGGAGCGGAACAAAGAAACCACATCCTGATCCTGCGGTCATTTAACTCAAGGAAGTATGCAAACGACATCAGTATAAAGGTGATCGAACAGCTGTCCAGGAATAAAAAGATTTTCGACCAGCTTATAGTTTCAATTTTCGGACAAGGAAGATTGTTCCACAAACTCACCAACAGGGTAAAACATTTTAATAATGTGAACATTCATAATAAATTCCTAAACAAGGCTGAAATTGCCGCAACTCATCAAAAACATGGAATCATGCTGATCCCCACCCGGCAGGATGCCCAGGGTGTCACCATGTGTGAAGCCATGAGCAGCGGACTGGTTCCCCTAACATCAAACAACACGGCCATACCGGAATATCTCACTCCAGAGTGTGGTTATCTGACCCACTCAACAGAGGAACTTACAAATGCAATCATCCAACTGAATCAGGATCCCGCCAAATTCAACCATATGTCGGCTTGCGCGGCCGCTCATATCAGAAATATTTGCTCAACTGAAAACACCATCATCAAAGAACTCGATTTAATCCGTTCCAAGCCAGGTTGATTTTTTCCACCAATCCATTTAAAATATAGCTGCTTTTGTGACCATTTCACCAACAGCCAAGCTGGCTTGGCTGAAACAGTTTGAAAAAAGGAGGCCGATGAGATGAAAAAACCGGATATGCTGGTATTAATTACAGTTTGGAATTTTTTAAGCGCTGGCTTAATGACCATAGGATTTGCCGCTGTGCTGATTTTCGCAATGCCCTTCATTAAAGAGCTGGACGGTATTGCTTATACAGGCGCCATGTTCGGTGTAGTGGTAGGATTAATCCTTTTGGGTGCGTTCATTATTCTCTCATTCATCGCAGGTCTGGGGCTGGCTGGTGAAAAAGAGTGGGGCAGGGTAACAGCGGTGGCCCAGGCAGCTCTGTGTCTAATCTCCGTTCCAATCGGAACTGTTATCGGCTTATTGATTATTACTTATCTTGGTAAACCTGAGGTTCGCGACTATTACCAAAAACTGAACGAAACCTAAACCAGCGGAAATTAATCCCGAACAATTTATCAAATTAATCTATAAAGAGGCCATTTAGTTAACAATTAAAACCATCCATATATCCCAATATTTCGGGGTTTCTTATATCATCAAGCAACAAATCCGCAATTTTTAACACTGAGGAGATGTTCTGAATTACAATTCCGAACATCCTGTTTGTTCTTAATTTCAATGCCGGCCGACAAAAAACAACTTTAATTCTATTATGTGGGCATGATCAGCAATAAAGCAAATGAAAGGGTTACAGGTTATCTCAATCGACACAGAAATGAAGTAACCAAAGCCACTCATTTGCAGTCTATTTTAGATGGAGGCTCACATGAAAAAAGTTATTTATCTTTGTTTGATGATGGTAGTGGTCAGTCCCTGGGTTCTGGCAACTAATGCACCTCAAAAACGAATTTATAGTGCCCGCCATATTAATCCCCATCCTCCCAAACTCGATGGCAAATTGGATGATGAAGTATGGAAAAAGGGCGATTGGGCCAAAGGTTTTATCCAGCGTATCCCCCATGAAGGCAAGGAACCCAGTCACGACACAGCGTTTAAAATCTTATTTGACGAGAAAAACCTCTATATTACAATACAGGCATTTGATGATCAACCTGATAAAATTGTCAAACGCATGTCCAGGCGCGACAATATTGACGGAGATTCAATCAGTATCAACATTGACAGCTACTTTGATCAGCGCACCGCTTTTTGTTTTACAGTGGCTGCCTCCGGGGCCAAAGGAGATGTGCTAATTTCTGATAATGGTCGAAACGAAGACGCCAACTGGGATCCGGTTTGGGAAGCCAAAACCAGTGTGAATGATCGGGGCTGGGTAGCGGAGATTAAAATTCCCTTCAGTCAATTGCGCTTTGGTAAACAACCAGAGCAAACCTGGGGTCTGCATGTCAGCAGAAATATTTTCAGATTAAAAGAAGAATCGGGCTGGCAGCATATCCCCCGCAATGCCCCTGGATTTGTTAACTATTTTGGCCTGTTGAAAGGATTGGAAGGGATCAAGCAAGGCCGTAGAATTGAGCTTATGCCTTATGCGGTTGGTAAAACACAACGGTATGAAAGCGAAAGCGGCAATCCCTTTGCCACCGGCAAATCCTCGAATATGATGGCCGGTTTGGACGGTAAAATTGGCTTAACCAGTGATTTGACCCTCGATTTTACCGTCAATCCTGACTTTGGCCAGGTAGAAGCGGATCCCTCACAAGTGAACCTGACCGCTTTTGAAACCTTTTTTGATGAAAAACGCCCCTTCTTCATCGAGGGAAACAATATCCTGAACTACAGAATTATGTGGGGTAACGGTGATTTCGGACGCGACAACCTCTTCTACTCCCGCCGCATCGGCCGCCGCCCTCAATACGATCCTGAGACTGACGACAATCACTATGTGGATATGCCGGAAAACACTTCAATCCTGACTGCTGTAAAAATAACCGGAAAAACCAGGAAGGGGCTTTCCATCGGCATTATAGACAGTCTAACCAAGGCTGAGAGTGCCGCCATCGGTAACTTTGACCAACAACACAATGAAAAGGTGGAACCCTTCACCAATTACTTCGGCCTCCGTTTGCAGCAGGATTTTAACAGGGGGAAAACCACCGTGGGCGCCATGCTTACCGCAGTGAACCGGGATATCAACGACAATCAGTTGAATTTTTTACATAAATCAGCCTATACAGGGGGAGTTGATTTTTCCCATTCCTGGAAAAATCGCAGTTACCAGGTAATACTCAAAGGCTTATTCAGCCGGGTAGCCGGCGACAAAGAGGCCATTTTAAACACCCAGGAATCTCCCTCAAGATACTTCCAGAGGCCTGATGCTGAACATGTCAGTGTGGATCCTCTTCGCACATCCCTTTCTGGTCACGGCGGCGATTTTATGATTGGTAAAGTGGGCGGTGGTAATCTCCAGTTTGTCACAGGTGTAACCTGGCGCTCCCCCGGTCTGGAGCTGAATGACATGGGTTACCTATACCAGGCAGATATCATTATGCAGTGGATGTGGGCAGGATACCAGATCAACAAACCCTTTGCCTTGTTTCGGCGCCTCAATTTTAATGCCAACCAGTGGCAGGGCTGGGAATTCAGTGGGACCCAGATTTTTCGGGGCGGCAATTTTGGAGTGTATGGTGAGTTTAAAAATTTCTGGACCTTTGGCATCAATACCAACATCCAGGGCAAAAGTCTGCACCGCAGCATGCTGCGGGGAGGACCTGCGGTTTTAACTCCCGGCGGTTCCGGTTTATGGCTGAATCTGGGTACTGACAGACGCAAAAAGCTGCAGTTTAACATGAGTGGCGGCACATCAAGTCGCACCGGCTACTACCAATCAAATTTTATTTCAGCGGGTTTTACCTTCAGGCCCTCCAGTTCGCTCTCCATTAGCGCCAGTCCCATGATCCAAAAAGCTGATAAGGAACTGCAATTTGTAGACTCATTTGAATATAAGCAGGACACCCAGTATCTACTGGGTGCCATTGACCAGACCACCTATGCCCTGACCCTGCGTCTCAATTTCAGCATTACTCCTGAATTATCCATCCAGTTTTACGGGCAGCCTTTTGTTAGTACGGCCACATACTCCAATTTCAAAACCATCGTCAATCCCAAGGCAGCTGATTTCAAACAAACCTTTAACCCCTATCTTGACAACCAGGTAAGTTTTAACGGTCCGGACAACCTATACTCGATAGATCAGGATAGCGATGGCGTTTCAGACTATCAATTTGACAATCCCAACTTCAACTTTCTACAATTCCGCTGTAACCTGGTGGTTCGCTGGGAATACCAGGCTGGCTCAGCTGTCTATCTGGTCTGGACCCAGAGCCGTACCAATTTCATGGAAGAAATTGGCTTTTCCATGGGAGACAATTTCAACAATCTGTTTGACACCCATCCCCACAATGTATTTTTAATAAAATTCGCACACCGGTTAAAACTTTAGTTTAATAGGATGATCAGCAGAACCCGGATTTATGCACCACTCAATAAGTGACCCTCCTAAATGCTGATCAGGAGTCACATGCCGGCTGGAGTCCCCCACTCCAGCCGGTACTTTTTTTAAGGATAATATTTAAAGTAACTATCCGCCGATTTGCCAGTTTTGACGTCCATTGCAGGCCTTGCCCTGTTCAGGCTTGGCATGAATCGCCTTCAACAAACTCTCCCTGATATGGTTAAAATCAACCGGAATCTCCAGGTCGGAAAAGAGGCAGGGTTTTAATTTACCGTCTGCTGTCAGGCGCAAGCGGTTGCATTCGATGCAGGGTAAGGGCCGTTCTGCCGCATATTTACGGTCAATACTGTCAAGGTTATCCAATGAATAGTGATTGAGACGCTGCAAACGGATTTGTTTTGATTTGCAGAAAGCCTGCATCTCTTCCACTTCATTGTCATTCATGCCAGGAATAACCACCATATTAATTTTTGTATTCTTGAATCCGGCAGCAATGGTTGCGTCGATACCTGACAAAACCGACTCTATTTTACCAATCCGCGTTAATGTCCGATATTTTCCAGGATCCAGAGTGTCCAACGATATATTGATACGGTCGAGACCCGCCTGTTTTAATGACACTGCCATCTTTGCCAGCCGGCAGCCATTGGTGGTAAGGGTAAGTTCCCTGATCCCCCTGATCTTTTTTATCTCCTTTATCAGGAACAATATGTCTTTACGAACCAGAGGTTCACCCCCGGTAAGACGGATTTTTTGTATGCCCAGCGCACAGGCCTCCCTGATAATCTTTATTATTTTTTCATAAGACAAGATATGGAGATGACTTTTTCTAACAATGCCTCCGGCCGGCATACAATAGGTGCAACGGAGATCACAGCGATCCGTAACCGAAACACGCAAATAATTTATTTCCCGCTTATATTTGTCTAACATGAACCATGCTCCCCTGTGCGATTCTATCCGTACCAGCCGACATCATTAGCAGCGCATTGGTTGCCGCTAATGCTGAAAAATGAGCCGATCCGTGGTATCTAACGGGAGTTACCTGGCCCTGCTCATAAACAACCGGAATAAAGGCGGTTCGCTGGGCGTCTTTTCTCTTTATCTCCTGGTGCAGGAACCCGCTGACATAAAGTGGTTTAATAGAATGTCCCATGAATCGGTAAAGCAGAGGTTTAACAAAAATCTCAAAAATGACAAAGGTGGAAACCGGATTACCGGGTAGTCCAAACACCACCTTGTTATCTCTGGTGCCAAACAAAGTTGGCTTGCCCGGTTTTACGGCCACTTTTTCAAAATGTATCTCCACACCCAGATCAGCCAATACCCGGGGCACAAAATCAAAGTCACCCACAGATACACCACCGGTTACCAGGACCATATCGTTTGCCGCCAACAAGTCACCGATCATGTTTTTTGTTTTTTCATAATCATCGGCAGCAATGCCGGCGTAGTGGACACAGGCACCGGTTTGGGATATCTGGGCAGCCAG
>CBFDCH010000028.1:0-10245 GCA_965603235.1 uncultured bacterium
ATAAATAGTCCGATCACAGCGACCAGGGTGGCTGGATTTGAGAAATCTCCCAATTTTAGCGCCCCGGCTGAATATTCGAAAGTATCTAACTTTTTAGCTATGGTTTCAGGTTTAAGGTCTTGGCCATAGGCAATAGCCTTTAATGGACTATTGTTGCGAATAATAATACCTGAATTCACCAGGCCAATGAAACCGATCAATGCCCCGATCCCAGCAGCAATAGCTGACTTGAGTGATGCAGGAATGTAATCAATGAATTTTACACGCACCTTCAATAAGGTTAAAATTACAAAAGCGACGCCTGAGATAAAGACAATGCCCAAAGCCTGCTGCCAGCTGACACCCAGCATCAACACAACAGTAAAAGCAAAAAAGAAATTCTCCCCCATGCCAGGAGCCAGGCCAATGGGGTAATTGGCGTAAAAACCCATAATCAGAGTGGCCAGGGCTGAAGCCAGGCAGGTGGCCATCATTACCGAGTTGAAATCCATATTGGCTTGATGCAGTATGGCTGGCTGCAAGAAGATAATGTAGGACATGGTTAAAAAGGTAACCATGCCTCCTGTGAATTCCCGCCTTATGGTGGTGTTATGCTCGCTGAGTTTAAAAAAACGTTCCAACACAGCTTTCAAGGGTATCTCCTTACTCTATAAAGTAATATGATCACATTGTAAAAAAAACAAACTTCAATTTCAATAGCGTATGATAAATGGTATAATCTGACAATGAAAGCGGCGAATTTTTTAGAGCTTCTGGAAACCAACGGATTTAATTTTTTCAGTGGTGTTCCCTGTTCCTATATCGGGCCATTGTGTCAGGAATTGAGTAGCCGTCCCCCATCCTTCCACATACCTGCTGTCAGAGAAGATATTGCGGTGGGCATTGCTGCTGGAGCCTTTTTGGGAGGAAAATTACCAGTCATTTACATGCAGAATTCAGGATTGGGATACTCTCTGGAAGCGTTTGCTTCACTACTCCTGATCTATAATATTCCCTGCCTGGTTTTGGTCACCTTTCGCGGACCTGAGGATACTGACATGGAAGAGCACATGATTATGGGTGAGCATACCAAAGAGTTAATCGATGAGTTTCAGATGAAATATTCAATAATGCAGGAAACAGTGACTTCTGATGAGATTTTGAAAATAAAAAACCAGATTTTATCTGATCAACTCCCCCATTGTCTGTTGATTCCAAAAGGGGTGATGTCATGAATCGGCTGACAGCCATCAAAACGATTATAGACAAACTTGAAGGAAGCGAATGCCTGATCCATGCCAATGGTGCAATAAGCAGGGAATCTTTCTGTTGTTCTGACCGGATTAAAAATTTCTATTTACTCGGATCCATGGGTTTGCCCGCCTCTGTTGCCCTGGGCCTGGCTCTCCAGGTTCCTGAAAAAAAGGTTATCATTATGGATGGTGACGGCAATCTGTTAATGGGTTTTGGTAATCTTGCCCAGATCGGGGCCCTTAAACCGGTTAATATCCTGCACATCGTTTTTGATAACCAGGTATATGGCACAACCGGCAACCAGCCCACAATTTCTTCCGATATCAGTCTGGACAGAATTGCCAAAGCTGCTGGATATAAAAATTGTTATTGTATCCACCAGCAGGATGAGCTGGAAATTATATTTCCGACACTGCTTGAAAAAGTGGGTCCAAATTTTCTCCAGATCAAGATAGACTCTGAGGTGAGTAAACAATGTCCGTCCATCCCCTATCCGGCTTCGAAAATAAAGGATCGATTCACAGCGTCATTGGCAGTCAGCGATTAATCAATGTCTGAATCTTCATTGTAAATCAATGGTTTGTGGGGGTAGTCATCCTTTTTTTTCTCAATTTCCCAAAAATTATAAACATCCTCACGCCGGTCAGGTAGAAAATAGAGGGCGGCCTGGCTTGATTTCACTTCATCAATATTTATTTCTGAAATCAAAATATGATCCTTTTCCGCGGGGGCCTGAGCGACAATTGTGCCATTGGGAGCGGTTATAAAAGATTTGCCCTCAAAGGCCAGACTCTCCTCTTCCCCCACCCTGTTGCACAATGCGATAAAATAGCCGTTTTGAAACGCAGCCACCCGCATTTCTGCTTCAAATAAACCATCAGGCCACTCGCCGACTGAACCTGCCTGGGGTACCACAACCAATTCCGCCCCTTTTAAAGCAATAATCCTCATATACTCTGGGAAATGACGGTCATAGCAGATAGCCACCCCGATTCGTCCCACCGTTGTATCAAAGACCAGGTCCTCGCCAGTAGCCGGAGTGTAGTATCCTTTTTCATGAAAAAAAGGGGCTTCCAGGATGTGAACCATTCGAGTGACGCCCAATAAAGTGCCGTCTCCGTTAATAACCGGTGAGGAATCAAATGTTTGTTTGGCTCGCCGTTCAAACAGGTTCAATATGGTGACAACTTTGTGTTTCCGGGCCAATTGACAAAATATATCTGTGGTGGGTCCGGGGATGGCTTCAGCAATATCCAGCCTGTTGTCAGTAGCCGTGGATTGGGGGTAAAACGGACTGAAAGCCAGCTCCGCATATACCACCAGTTGCGCTCCAGCTTTGGCCGCTGTTTCAAATGCAAGCACACCCCGGTCAAGATTGTCCATCAAATCAGAGGTGGCATGCTGCTGTATTAAAGCTATTTTTATTTTTCGACTCATTGGTGTAATCCTTTATTCCCTACTATATTGACTCTTTATTTCATTTTTTTCAACCGTCAGGCTGAAATTGTGCCAATATACCACCCGGGTATCAACATTGGGATAGGCTTACTTTTCCTGTTGTTTAAATTCTCCGGCTATACGGATAAACAGCAGGAAAACCACAATTCCAAGGATAAGGTGCGCTCCCGCTATATACCAGATATAGTGAGGATTACCTGCATCCTTAAAGGTACCGTAAAGTGGTGTATATATCTTGCCTGCAAGAAATCCTCCAATACAGACCGCAAGAAAATTTGATCCCATATAGAGGCCTGCCTTCTCCTTGGGTGCAATAAATGTAATATACTCCTGAATCCGTGGTGAGGAGATCATTTCGCCAACAGCAAAAAGAAGAATTCCTAAAAATATCCATGCCGGACTGCCAATATTGGCCAGGGCAATAAAAACGCAGCCAATGGCAGCCACAAAAAGTCCAAAAATAAATGAGGGTAATGCCTTGAATTTTTCAAATACTCGAGCGATGAAATACTGCAGGATAATAATAATGTAACCTGTGTGGGCAATTGTTTCGCCAATGATACGCCAGGTTCCTCCAGGGCCTGTTCCGGACGACTTGTCCTGATGTGAAATCAAGTTTAATAAAAAGTCGGGTATAACTCCCTTTAATTGCTGATATAAGCGTGCGGTATCAAGGCTCATATCCACATACATGGCAATCACATTAAAGAATCCCCAAAAGGGTAGCCAGAAAAACAGGCCTAAGATGATCAAAAAGAATGAAAATTTTACATCAGCAAGAGTGGAGCCGATTTCCCTTAATTTTGCTCCCAGGCTCATCTCCGTCTTTTCCCTTTCCGGCTCTTTGAAAAAGAAAATTGTAACCAACAGCATGACCACTATGGCAATAGCTGCTGCGATGAAGGCATAATTCCAATGAATAGCTCTTAATGCTCCGGCAACTAGAGGTCCGAAAGAGCCGCCAACATTTACCATGGCATAAAAGATACCGAATCCGCGGGTGGCGTTTGTTTTATCAGTAACAGCCCGCACCGTACCTGAGACCAGGGGTTTAAAAATTCCTGCAGCCAAACCAATGCTTAACATGGTTAAGGCCATACCGGAATAGGTTTTTGTGATCAGCAGTAGCAAGATTGATGGCAGGTAGGCCAGATATGAAACAATAAGTACCTTTTTGAAACCAAATTTATCGGCAAAGGTACCGGAAATAACAGGCACCATATAGGATACCAATAGAAAATAACTCTGGATGTTACCCAGCTCTGTCATGCTTAAACCAAGCTGGTTTTTCATATAGATGCCCATGCCCATGTAAATCCCGTAATAGGCAAATCGTTCCAGCACTTCGATGATATTGGCTACCCAGAATACTCCGGGAAACGGGATTCGTTTTTCCATTCTTTTACCTCACATGTTGTTTAAGTAGTAATTACTCTTTATAGTCACCCGGCTTAATTACGTCGCCGTATTTCTCCTGGGTGGCTTCAATTGTTTTTAAGGCATCATGCCAGGCGTCATAGGCCTTTTGTGGACAATCGGGGACATTTTTTTGATAAAAATTAATGGCCCGCTGTAATTTTTCCTGCCAGGCAGCACATCTGAAAGAGAACTGGTAATCATATTCTTCCCGGGTATAGGTCTCATCCAGTATCTCTTTAAAAAGTTTTGCCAGGGTATCAAAATCTGGTATCAAACCGGTGGGAGTCTTTAAAGCAGCAGCCTCATTATGACAGCGCATCTCCCCCCAGTGCAGCCACACCTTTTTGGCCAGCTTACTGGTGCAGAATTGTCCATTTTTGTTTTTCAAAAAATAATTAACCGCAAAAACTTTGGGAACCTTTTTGATGTCGCGGACAAAATTAATGTTATTGTTGATGTATTCTCCCAGGGGATAACTGACAAAATCGAGGTTGGCCATGGGCTGTGGTACCCGCACGCCCTCTTTGCCAAGGGTTGCGGATGTGGTTTCAGACTCAAGGGTACAGGCCTTCATAAGAATGCCATCCTGCCAGTCAAAAGATTCCTCCACAGGCACACAACAATCTGAATCTCTGCCTCCATACACAAGGGCTGACACCTTGACTCCATCCTTGTCGTTCCAGGCTGGATCAAGGTTATCCAGGTAGTCAAGACGAATTGTATAACGTGCGTTACTGTGAGCCAGGCCGATCTTCTTGTCGTCTTTGTCTTTCTTTCCTTCATACCAGCCCGGTCCCGAATGATTTTTACCCTCTTTGGGTGCGGCAACACCCATGCCAAGCCAATAGGGATTGTTGTCCGGTCCTGTCAATACATTGGAAAAGATCATCTCCTGCCCCATCTTCAGGGTATCAAATATAACCGGATCATCTTTGGCATTTACATCCTTGATGATACCGAAAATACCACACTCCACATTTGCCGCCCTGAATTCTCCATCTATATTTTTAAAATAGGCAATATCATCGCCGACTATTTTCTCACCTGGAATCATGGCAGTGGCGGTTTTACCACAGGCCGATGGAAATGCACCGCATATATATGTAGACCGCTTCTTCTGAATGTTTTGAATTGACCCGATAAACATATGCTCGCACAACCAGCCCTCTTGAGAAGATTTTTTTATGGCCAGGCGCATGGCATGTTTTTTAAGGCCCAAAGAATTACCCGCATACTGATCATTCATGGAATAGACAATAAAGTTTTCCAGGTCCTGATAAATTCTTCGATTTTTCAGGTTAACAGCGCAGCCATTGTCATCCAATTGACCGGCGCTGTGAACAAAGCGGAAAAACTCATCCTTGTCTTCCATTTGCATAAAATGATGGTAGCCACGCCGGTAGAGAATATCTTCTGAATGGGAGACATAAAAAGAATCGGTTATCTGAGCACAACCGATGGCAAAAGGGCTTAAAGGCGTACATTCACAAAATAGTTTAACAATCACCTCTTTACCCTTCATAACACCACGGGCAATCTCCCGGATCTCCTGCGCACCCTGGGAAAGTTCGACACAATTGAGATTTCCCATTGCTTCCAGGTTTTCCTCGTGAACCATATATTTGGTATTGGCTTTATCTCGAGCCTGATCGTAGTAACCATCATAATGGATGGTTTGATTGGTCTTGGCAAGTTTTTTTTCTTCTTTCAGGGTTATGGATTTATTCCTGACATATTCGGCATCTTCA
This sequence comes from uncultured bacterium, assembly GCA_965603235.1. Taxonomy (GTDB): domain Bacteria; phylum Acidobacteriota; class Aminicenantia; order UBA2199; family UBA2199; genus CBFDCH01. The sequence continues at coordinate 5,859 of CBFDCH010000028.1, forward strand.
TCGCTGTCATCACACATATAGACCGAATCAGGATCGCATAACTCTACAAATTCTCCCACAAAGTTAAACAATTTTTTGTTGTTTAACTTTATTAGTTTGTCATAACTGCTTCCACTCATTTTTGTTTTTAACAATTGTACATACTTCTCATTCATTGGTTGCTCCTCATACAAATCACAATTTTATAACAAAACTTATATCATTTCAAAATATATTATTAAAGAGTTGTTATTTAGAATTCCGGAAAAGGACAAAAACTATGAAAAAATGTTCGTTAGTCGGGCAAAAGCGTCATTTTTTGATTAAAATATAGATTAAAAATCAGCCTGAAGGAATTTACAGGGGATATTGAGTGGTATAATACATTCCGAGTCACTCCAGGCAAAAAATAAGCATTAAAGATGCGGGTCCATTCATTACCTGCACTCACCTGCTGTATACCGCCTGCAGATCCTCTGAAGCCATGATCAGACTGGATAATGATAATCGGCGGCTCTGACGAGCCTGCCAAAATGGCATCAACCAGTCTAACAATCCGTTTGCACATATAAATATATTGATTTAAATAATATTTTTTCTCTTTTAAATTAAAGTGATGTTTACGGTCAACCTGATTTCCCTCTCTATCGAAAACATATGGGTCGTGGGGAGATACAATGTGGGCAAAAATAAATTTAGGCCCTTTTACAGCTGGTATTTTTTCCAACTCATTCATCAGGTAGAGTATCCGTTGTTGATGGAAAAGATGGTAATCGATTTTATTCATTAGCCCTTTATAAAGGGAAAAAAGGAGGGATTTTTCCCATAACATTTTGCTGAAATCGGTAAAAAGGAAAGAGAATTTACCCTTTGAGTAGTAATATATCTTGTCGCTCAATTCCAATGTACCCTTGGCCCAATGGGTAAAATTGATGATGGTGTAACCTTGGTTTTTTAAAAACCGGGTGGCCCTGTTTTTACGGATGAGGTTAAAGGGATTCTCCCCCATCGGGATATATTCCATATTCAAGGAGGCGGCTAAGGAACGTTCCGTGGTTTTATACCGGGTCCGGCTCTGGCTGGTGACGAAAAATCCTCTCTCCTGTAATTTTCGGGCGAACTTTGAGTTGTCATAGGCGAAAATCTTCTTCATTGTGCTCAAACTGGCCAGCTCATCAAAAATCAAATAATAAATATCCGGGTTGTTTTTGTTATTCGCGCCGGATGACTGGCTGCCCACAGCACTCAATTGTGATTTGTCCAATTTAGCTGTCGATCGGACCTGGTTTATTTGAAAAAGGAAAATACTGAACAGGTTAAATAGGATTAAAAAGGAGATAGAGATGTTGAGAACAGTCGATAGCTTTAAAAAACTTCGTTTGCATTTATTCAGGGCATAAACACCGATAACCCAGAAGGAGAGAACCAGATACACAGTAACAAAGTGATTGGTGGGTGATAGGTTGACCTTGGCAAGGATGATGTTAACCAGGTTGTGAAAATCGAGGTAATAAAAGAAAATAAGTAAAAAAAGGAGCAAAATCACCCCTTTTTTGTACTTATCTGCTACAAACCGGCCGATTACATACCACACGAGAGCAGCACATGCCAGAGAGAGTGCTGTGGGTAAGAGGATGTGTAGAATGGGAACTTCTCTAATGTTGTGGGTGTACAAAAAGAGGATGGGATATAATGCAAACAAAAATGGGTAAAATACTACCTTATTTTTGGACTCTCTCATCGCTTTTCAAAAACCCTCAGGATTTAGCTTGGAAAGGGCATTATAGCATTTTTAGGGGATTTAATACACCAGCCGGCTTGAGTCCCCGGGTTGCAGCCGAATATCAATTGGGTAGATATTGATATTTCTGCTGGAAGTAAAGATTAAATATTAAACGAAAGGTATTGGCAGGTGAAAGCGAGAATGGTATGTTTGCAGGAAGAATGCGCGGCAAATAAATGGCATTGAAAATACTAGCCCATTCAGCTCCCATTTGCAGGTCTTTTTTCCCCCTTGACTCTCCCCTTGGTCCGTGATCAGATTGAATGATAATAATTGGATCAATCGTTGACTGACTCAAAATCGCATCAACAATATCCTCAATTCTTTTACATATATATATATCGGATATATTAAAAAAATTTTCAGCCTTTACAGGGCCTCCCTGGCGGTTAAAAACAAAGGGATCATGAGGACAAACCACATGGGCAAAGACAAATTTGGGTCCCTTTAACGCCGAAATGCTCTCTAGCTTTTCTAACGAATAGAGTACTTTTTGCCGGTGAGCAAGCTGAAAAATATCCTTTTTTATGAAATATTGCCTTAAAAACCGCAATGGTGTTTTTTCCATTAACATCTGATAATAATCAACAAGGATCAAAGAATACTTTCCTGGAGAGAAATGGAAGATCCGGTCACACAAGGTAAAGGCTGTATGTTTCCAGTGGACAATATTGATAATTGAATAGCCATATTCCTTGAGAATGGTGGTGACCCGGTTTTTGCGAGTGGCGTCAAATGGATCCCCGCCTTTGAAATAATTCATGTTTAAAGATGTGGCCAGAGATTTTTCGGTTTCACGAAAGCGGGTGCGACTGTCAGTCGCAATAAAAAATCCTTTTTTCTCCATTTTTTGGCCAAAAAAGTCGTTATTATAGTCAAAGATACTCTTAATTGTGCTTAAACTGGCCATTTCATCAAAAATGATATAGTAGATATCTGGCAATGATTTTATTAAATCCCCATGCAAATTAGAATTCTTTGAAATTTGATGATTTTTCCCGAGTTTTATCGATTTATTTAAATGTTTTGAGTGAAAAATGACAATATTGAACAAATTGAATACCACTAAAAACAAAACGGCAATATTTAAGATCCTGGTCATGGTGGTGAAACTTCTCCGGCTTTTACCGACCATATTGATCAACAATAGCCATATTAAAAAAAGGAATAAAATGAATTGGTAATCTTTTATTACAGGCAGATTAAATCCGAGAATTATATAATAAAAAAGGCCGAAAATATCACTGTAAAGAAAGAATAGTACCAAAAATATCAACAGCAGGAATCCCCTTTTGTCCTGATTCACCATAAACCTGGATAAAATAAACCAGATTATCAGAGACAATAAAAGAGAAAAAATCATGGGCAAGACTATCTGATATAGCGGCACCTGTTTGATATTGTGAGAGTAGAGAAAAAGAGTGGGATATAGGGCAAATAAAAAGGGGTATAGAATTATTTTACTGCGGAGAAGTTTCATGCTCTTTACGTCCACCTGCAATTGTGCAGAATTATAGCACATAACCAGCGTATATAGCCAATGGTTTGTTGAACCGTGAATGGATATCAGCTCAGCTATAATTGAAAGATTGCCGATTTTAAATTACAATTTAATTTTAAATTTAAAAAGAGGAAGGCTCAACCATGAAATCAGGAGTAATTATATTGTTAATGATGCTTTGGACGCCAATGTCCATTTACCAGTACGCGAAAGATGATAATGCTAAGGGGAAAACACCTTATGAGTATGTAAAACCATTTATCGGTACACTGGAGTATGGCCATACGTTTCCCGGAGCGGTTGTCCCCTTTGGCATGATTCAGGCGAGTCCGGATACTGAATCGAAACCACCATCCAAAAGTTACCCCTGGTGCGCTGGTTACCAGTATGGGGATACTTCCATTCTGGGCTTCAGCCATACCCACTTCAGTGGCACCGGCCATTCTGATCTGGGAGACATACTTGTAATGCCCTTTACCGGCAAGGTCCAGTATAGTCCGGGTACCATGCAGGATCCTGATTCCGGCTATAGATCCCGATATTCACATCAACAGGAAGCCGCCAGTCCCGGCTACTACTCAGTTCACTTGTTAGACCATAATATAAAGGCGGAATTGACAACCTCCACCCGTGTGGCCCTGCATCGTTATATCTTCCCTCAGGGCAAAACTCCGGCAATCCTCATTGATCTTTTACATGCCATATATAATTTTGATGGCAAAGTTGTATGGACCAATGTACAACTGGCCAACAACCGCCTGATAACCGGTTATCGTCAGACCAGCGGCTGGGCTAAAAATCGTAAAATCTATTTTGCCATCTCCTTTTCCAGGCCCTTTGAATCCTATGGGTACCAACGAAATGACAAGAGCCACTACTATTTTAGAGGAGGAAAGAGACAATTTTCCAGCGATGATATGTATGAGAAGGGCGAGATCTATGGCAGAAAGTTGAGGCTGGCATTTTATTTTAAGGATCAGCCCGGTCCTTTGCTGTTAAAAGTGGCGATTTCCGGGGTGGACCAAGAGGGAGCTCTGAAGAATCTGAACCATGAGAATCCCCTATGGGATTTTGAAAAAACCAGGCAGCAAGCTAGAAAACAGTGGGAAAACGAATTAAGTAAT
>CBFDCH010000029.1:0-10190 GCA_965603235.1 uncultured bacterium
TATTCCGCGTTTGCTTCCTCCATAAGACCTTGAATCAGTTTGCTTTCAGCCGGAGAGATTGTTCCCATCTGGATCATCAATTTATCCTTGAATTGAACACCACTGCTGGAAAAAAGCACAGAGGAAATCGCTGAATAATCCGTTAACATGGTAATAAAAATATCACACCAGTCTACTACCGTGGCAACCGTATGACCCACATATGCTCCCTGACGCTGAAGTGGCTGGACCTTTGTCGGCGTACGATTGTAAACCATTACCTCAAATCCTGTATCGAGCAGCGGTTCTCCCATCAAGCCTGTTCCCAAAAGTCCAATCCGCTCTATTTCTGCCTTCACCCGTTTTTCTTGATCCATAAAACCTCTCTGCTTTTTATATCTTTTTTCGCCATATTTATCAATATTAAGAGTCCTTTTTTTTGAGATTTTCAGCCTCTATGTTTTATGTTATTATATGAACGATCCAGGAGGATGGAATGTATAAAAGATCAATAATCGTGCCAAATATTATTTTATTGATTGTTATTGGCCTATGCGGATTGGCACCATACGGAGCTGCCCAGGGCGGCCAGTCTCACCAACCCACTGCATTCAGCAGTATACCCCCTCTCCTACCGGTGCAGTCATTGTCATCCGGCCCTCAAGGAGTCAAGATGAAACCGGGTACAAGGATTCAAATCCAAACTGGTTTTTAAAGATAGTATGGGTACAATCAAAGCTACCCTGCAGGTTCTAATTTCAATCCCTGAGAGCAAAACCAGTAAAAAAGGGAAAAAAGCGCAGCACGAATAACTCGTTTAAGATAAAAACTTTTTTTTCCATATCATAAACGAAATCAGGGCCCATAACCGATGGGAATGGTTTTCTTTGCTGGACAGGTGCTCACTAATCAATCTCTGGACATAACCATTTTCAAACAAGCCGGTGCTCTCAATCGCCGACGGGTCCAGTGTAGCCAACATTAATTCTTTTAACTCCCCTTTTAGCCAATTTTTGATAGGAATGGAGAAACCTTCTTTTCTGCGGTTGATAATGGTTTCAGGTAAAAATCCGCTCAATGCCTTTTTAAAAAACCATTTGGTCGTTGATCCCCTTACCTTGTAATCAGGTGGCAGTGAAAAGGCAAACTCCACCAGCTTGTAGTCCAATAGCGGCACTCTGGCTTCCAGGGAAGTGGCCATACTCATACGATCTACCTTGACCAGGATGTTGTCCACCAGATAGGTTTTAAAATCAAGGTAAAGATCCTGGTTAATACCCTGGTAACAACGGCCGGCATGCTCAAAATGCTTATCAAAGGGTGTTCGCTGGGGAAGGTTTCCCAGAGAAACCTTGGCCAAAAAGTCGGGTGTATAGAGCTTTTTCTTCTGAAGAGCGGAGAGAAAAAACATCCAGCGGAAATGTCGGTTCAGGTGAGAACTTGCCAAACCCTCACTAAACCTTTTGATCCGATTAACAAATCCTTTTTTTAAATCAGATGGGGGGAATAGGTGGGTTGTCTTGGCTAATAGGGGATGGAAAGGTCTTAAAATCAGAGGATCGATCCAGCGGGCAATTTTTTGGGCAATATAGTGTTCATAGCCACCAAAGATCTCATCACCACCATCTCCCGACAACACAACAGTCACCTTCTCCCTGGCTATCTTTGATACCAGATAAGTAGGGAAATTCGAAAAATCGGCCAAAGGTTCATCCCAAAAATCGGCCAGGTATAACACCAGTTCCTCAATATCCGGCATCAGGGTCCGGGTGTGGTGGTCCGTATGGAAATAGCGGGAAACCGTCTCGGAGTGCTCGAGTTCGCTGTAGGATTTTTCCTCAAAACCAATGGAAAAGGTTTTTACCGGATCAGAAGAAAACCGGGACATGGCACCAACAATAGCGCTGGAATCGATGCCGCCGGAAAGAAAAGCTCCCAGAGGGACATCCGAGATCATACGCATAGTCACAGATTCCTTTAACAGGGCAAGAAACTCTTCCTTCAACTGGTTAAAATCAGCCGGATTTTGCCGTTCTTCAAGATCCCAGTACTGCTCTATTTTAAGTCTCCCCCCTTCATAAATGAGTAGATGTGCAGCTGGTAATTTACGTATATGCTGAAATAGAGAAAATGGAGCAGGGATGTATTCCAGGGTAAGGAAAAAATCCAGAGCCTCATGATCCAGGCATTTCATAACACCAGGATACTGCAGGATAGATTTGATCTCTGATGCAAATACCAGGTTTTTGCTGCCAGGATCAAGGTAGTAGTAAAGCGGCTTAATGCCAATATGATCCCGGGCCAGGAGCAGGCGGTCATGGGCTTGATCATAAATAGCGACAGCGAACATACCCCGTAATTTTTTTACAAAATCCATGCCAAACGCTTCATAGAGGTTGACAATCACCTCTGTATCACTTTTTGTTTTAAAACTGAATCCCCTGGACTGTAAATCCTGACGTAGCTCCTTGAAGTTATAAACCTCACCATTGTAAGCAATCCAGGAATTACCGGATTGGGAACACAGAGGTTGATGCCCGGTATGCAAATCTATGATGCTGAGTCGCCTGGCTGCCAGACCGATATGATTTTGATAAAAATAACCATCATCATCCGGCCCCCGGTGGATGATTTGCTGGTTCATTGCCACAAGGGTTCGTTTGTCTCCCCGCCGTTCCAGCTGAAAAAAACCACAGATTCCGCACATTTAGAAGGTAATCCCGATCTGCGTCTTTATCCCCAGATTCCGTTTGTCTTTATCGTAAGCGTCTATAAAATTGGGGCAATAGGATTCACTGCTCTTCACTTTTATATGGTAGATAAATCTATTTTTAAATTTTAATCCCATGATTTTTCGAAAAACCAGTTTATGGGATTTACCGGGAAGGAGATCCAATCTGTGTTTCTGATGTTCTATTTGAAAGGTTACCCGGTTTTTTCTGGGAATATTTTCCAAATTAACCTCAAATTTTTTCACAGCCTTCTCTGCAGCCAAAAAGAATTCCAACTGGTTATCACCCACTGTCCAGAACGAACTATTCTCAATTTTCCAATAATTATCATTCAAAAAATATACCCAGTAGCGCAGGTTACCGCAATGCATTAATCGTCCAAATGCCCGGGGGTTGGTATTGGTGGGCAGGGTCTGAAACTGGGTTTTTTCCGGAGGAAATAATTTAATGGGAAAGGAGAGGCCGGCCAGCCTGGGGGTGGCTGAGTAGTGCAAGCCATCGAGGTAAACACCGGAGAGAAAAATTAGGCTCATGATGACCGGCAAAAAAAGGAATTTAAAGGTGCGTTTACGAAAACCAAGAAAAAAGAAGAGTGGAAATACGCTAAGAAAATAACGATTGCCCACTGAGCCGGCGCCGCCAAAATAGTTGTCCGAGGTTACTATAATATAGAACAGAATTGAGAATAGAATCCCGGCCAGGATCAGCCAATCTTCAATATCCTTTTTCTGAAAAACAAACAATCCCAAAAGAAAAAATGCGGGAAAAAAATAGATAAACATACCGGTGAAACGGCCGAAAAGAAAATAAAACGCATTCAGGGTTACAACTTTTGGCGAGAGAAAAAAACGGGACCAAAAATTGTCAGCGCTCATTTTAGGATTTGTTGTGCTCTCTTCAAAGGTATACTCCGGTTTATCCAGGGGGTATTTGCCAACAAACGACTTGCGGTTTCCTCCCATATAGTTAACTTCTCCGGTTTGCAAATAATTAACAAGAACGCAGGCTCCAACCACCACTATTAAAACAAGGGAGAGGATGGCAAAATCCTTCCACCTTTTTTTAATTAAAGGGATAAGGAACACCATGCCTATGGCAATGACAACGGATGGCTTGGAGAAAACAGCCAGGCCAAAAAATAGAGCGGACAGGTAGTGCCAGCGATAATTCCTAAAAGAGAAGAAGAAGAAAAACAATCCGCAAAACATAACGAAAAAGTTAAAGAGATCCGCCTGTACCCACCAGATATAGATGGGAACAACACTGGCCAGCACAAACATCAATGAAAACAAAAAACTCTTTTGTTCCGGATGGAAGTGCCTTAACAGCAGATAGGCCATGAGGATGACCAACAAAATCATCAATCCATTGAGCAGCAGAATCCCATTGACTCCGAACAGGCGAAAAAAGGGGGCTGCCATCAGGGGGTAGGCAAATGATTTGGCATAAAAGAGGCGGCCATCCTTTTTTTTCAAAAACAGGCCCATGGGGCCCTCCCAGAAATCACCCTTTATCCGGTTTAGATCATCACGGGTATATTCCAGGTCCAGATCAAACGCCAGGCTCTGGATCATGGCGTAATAAGTGCCGCCATCTGAAAAAAAACCTCCGCGTTGTCGTTCTGGGAGGTTGGTTGAAAAGGAAAAGCAAACAATAAAAATTAAAAAAGATATAAAAAAGTAAGTGGTACTTTTTTTCACAAATGAAGCAAACTATGCTTTAAAAACTTTCTACAGCCTTTTCCTCATCTTCAAAAGTTTCAAAAACTGTGATCAGCTTGGTTACTGACAACAGGTCCTGTACTTTATTTGTCAAATTTACAATTTTCACCATTCCACCTTCTTTTCTTAAAGAAGTATAAGAGCGAACGACCTCGCCAAGACCGGTAGAATCGAGATAGGGGACATCAGCAAAATTCAACAGCAGTTTGGTTTCATTATTTTGAATGACACCATTTATTGTTTCTCTTAGTTCATCGATTCCGTCACCGAGCAGTATTTTCCCTTTAATATCCAGGATAACCACATCACCTTTTTTTCTTTTTCCAATCTTCATTATTCACTCCTTTTGTTTATTTTAATCCTCTTTATAACATAATAATGGTCGCATTTCAATGACCATGATAAAGAAGATATATTTTTATAAATCCCAGTTATTGACCAGCAGCTTTACCTTTTGCTTTGTCCATTAATTTGTTGAGCAGTGCTCCGGATAGAGAGAGTGAGAATTTTATATCATCAGCAGATGCCTGGATTTTCAGGTTGTTAAGCAACTCGGCAATTTCCGGGCCAGCCATGGCACCCATTCCCTTCATCTGGTTTAGGGAGTTAACCGTTTGTTTATTGCCATCTTCGTTGGCAGAGACCACAACAATCTCCAGTGAATAAACATCATTTTTATAATTCCCAAAACCATAAACAGTTTCCGCTTTACTATAATCAACCTGAATGGGAACACCTTGTGCCGGCTGATTTCTTACTTCTTCGGGAATGGCCATTATAAAAGATAAAATCGCATCGGTTTTTACCTTTTTAACATAAGCACTGAGTGTGGTATTCTTGTAAAAATTGTCACCCTCATTAGCAGCCAGATCAGCCACTTGCTTGACACGGTTTGTCTTTCCAAATGCCATTAAGGCATCGCTGACAAAACAAAATGCCACATCAGCCGTGTCAGTTTCTTCGACTTTATAAAGGAGGGTACTCTTATAGGATTCCTCCGTATACTTGATGCCCTTTTCCTTCATAACAGCCAGAAGTTTATCCTTGTCATACTTAAGATTTACCACAGCCACTGCATCCTCTGCTTTCTGGCTGAACTTTCCAAATACAGCCATAGTTACAGCATGAATGTCTGTTTTGGGATTTATGCCGGTCTTTGCCACAAAATCCTTGTAGTTCTCAAACAGTTTTTTGCCCTCTTTGGCTTCTTTAACCTCTTTTTCCTCAACCAATTTGTCAAATGCTTCCAGTTGGGTAAAAGCGCTCACATTAAAATTCAGTACCATTATGGCATTTGAAGGGACAAATTTTAACAAATCTGTTTTACCGACAGCCCCCTCTTTTTTGCCACAACCAGTAAAAATTAACACCATTACGGCGAAAGGAATCAATACCCCAATAAAAAATCTCGATCTCATCTTACCTCCTACACATTTTTTATCACCCTGCATCAGGCATATACTAGGTAAATTATAACACAACTAAACAAATAATCAAAGGCAGGAGCCAAATTGTGGCAGACAATTTTTCTGATATGTTAAAATGGAATATGGTAATTAAAACAATAAACATCTCAGATCTGGTCATCAATGATTTTTTTAGCATCTCTGTGCCGGTTAAACCTGATAGTTATCCTAATTTTTCCCGGCAATTTCCGCAACTGCCTGCCATTATTGTGAATAAAAACAATCACATCATATTTGGGATTGATTTTTATTATCATCTGAAAGATAATTCCGATTCAGTAACAGTACTACAACTGGACATCCCTGACCTTGATGCGCTGTCATTAAGCTTCAACCTGAAGAGTAAACTCCTGAGTGTAAATCTGCTGGAGAAATTAGTCTTTATCGACAAAATCCTGCCCCTGACAACGGCTGATGATTTGTATCAGCGGACCGGACTGGACATTCCTGTAGATGAAAATTTACGGGCAAAACTTCCCCAATTGCTTGCCCCGGAATTTGCGGAGTTACTCATAAGCGAACGCGTGAGTTTCAAAACTGGCCTCAAATTGGTTGATATGGCGCAAAAAACAAGACACCTCCTGATAAACCTGTTCCTCCTGCTACCCTTTACCCATTCCCAACAAAAACAAATTATTGATCTGGCGGAAGATATTTTATTCAGGGATAAATGTTCGTTAGCAGAAGTGTTTGACCGCTTGGATATATACGGGAAACAAAAAACCGAAAAAGCCCAGAAAAAAATCATCTCCGCGCTCTTCCAGGATAGATACCCCCAATACTCTAAACGGGAAGAGGATTGGCATGACCAACTGGACCAATGGCAATTACCAGCACCGATTAAGGTTGACCACTTTCCATTTTTTGAAAAAGAAGAGATCGTATTATCGATCAAAATTAAGGATCTTCAGCAGTTGAAGGAGACCTTGACTACCCTCAAATTTATCAGATAAATCTGGAGTTGTTGTTATTTTCACCAGGAGATGAGTTGACATCGTGGGTGATAATGTATTAATATTAAAAGGCGGTTATTTCTATGAAATTGAATTAGTTATAAACCGAAATATTGAGGAAAAAATGAGTCCAACATTAACGATTGTAGTTGTCGTGGCGGTCCTGCTTATCTCTGTAGGCTTTTTACTATTGGTTTTTATTCTGATTCCAGCAATCAATCAACTCAGATTTTTTCTCCATGATCTTGAAAAAACATCAACTGAAGTGCGTAACTTAACGCTCAAGCTGACAGATCTTACAGAAAAAGTGGGTCAGGATGCAGAAAAAGTTCGCAATATACTTGATTCATCAGAAAAAATTGTTGACAACGTCACCCGCTCAGTAAAATTCATCAATACCAATGTATTCAAGCGGGCCGGATTCCTGGCAATATTGCCAGCCATAAAACTTGGATGGAAATTTATTAAAAAAGCGAAAGGAGGTAAATAAAGTGTCTGACGAAAAACACGGATTTTTAGGGGTGGTATTCACATTTTTAACAGGAGCAGCTATTGGAGCAGGCTTGGCCCTTCTATTTGCACCTCAAACCGGTGAAGAAACACGCAAGAGAGTGAAAGATGTGGGAGAAAAATTGTCCGACGATTTAAAAGATAATTTTGAAAAAATCTCCAAGGAAACACAAAAGGCAGTGGATACGGTAAGAACCACTTCAGAAAAAGCAGTGAAACAAATCAAGACCTTTGTTGAAACTGCCAAGGATTTAAAAAAGGAACCGGCAAAGGCCAAACCCAAAGCCAAGGCGAAATAAGCTATCGCTCGTATATTTTTCTGTTTTTAACAAAACGAACAATACTGAAATAAATAATAATAAGGAAGGTTGTCATGTATATCAATACTATCATTGCTAGAGAAATCCTGGATTCGAGAGGAAATCCAACAGTCGAGGTTGATTTAATCCTGGAGTCCGGCATTACAGGCCGGGCTGCAGTACCATCCGGTGCGTCCACAGGTACCCATGAAGCCCTTGAATTGAGGGATCAAGATATCCAGAGATACAAAGGCAAAGGCGTTACCAAAGCAGTTGACAACATCAATGAGCTGATTGCACCATCCCTGGAGGGGGAAAGTGTATTAAACCAAAATTATATTGACGATGCTTTGTTGAGATTGGATGGCACTGACGACAAATCCAAACTGGGGGCAAATGCTATTCTGGGGGTATCCATGGCCGTGGCCAGAGCTGCTGCTGAATACTGCCAACAGCCGCTCTATCAGTATCTTGGCGGTGTGGGTGCAGTTGAACTGCCAGTACCGATGCTCAATATACTCAATGGCGGTTCTCATGCTGACAATAGTGTTGATATCCAGGAATTTATGATCATGCCCGTGGGCGCAAGCCGATTCTCAGAAGGTCTGAGAATGAGTGCCGAAGTATTCCATACCTTGAAAGATGTGCTGAAAGAAAAAGGGTATAATACCTCAGTGGGTGACGAAGGAGGATTTGCACCCAACCTGAAATCTAATGAGGAAGCTCTGGCAGTGATTGTTGAAGCCATCCAAAAGGCCAATTATAAACCTGGTGAGGATATTTTAATCGCCCTCGATGCCGCAGCCACTGAATTTTATAGCAATGGCAAATACATTTTCAGAAAATCGACCGGTCAGGAATTAAGTTCTGCGCAGATGGTCGATTTTTACCAGGATCTGGTTGATAAATATCCCATCATATCAATCGAAGACGGATTGGCAGAAGATGATTGGGACGGTTGGACACTCTTAACAGATAAACTGGCGGATAAGATTCAACTGGTCGGAGACGATCTTTTTGTAACCAATCCTCAACGTCTGCAAAAAGGATTTGATTTGGGGATCACCAATTCTATTTTAATTAAACTGAACCAGATCGGTACAGTGTCGGAAACCGTTGAAACCATTAAAATGGCACAAAAAAACAAATTCACCACTGTGGTGTCGCACCGGTCCGGTGAAACTGAAGATACTTTTATTGCCGATCTGGCGGTGGGATTGTCAACCGGCCAGATCAAAACCGGTTCTGTCTCCCGGTCCGAACGAATCGCCAAGTACAACCAGTTGCTGAGAATCGAGGAGGAGCTGGGAGTAACAGCCCGATACAGAGGCCTAAAAACTTTTTACAATTTGGATAAATAAACAATTTAGCCGCAATGACCAAGAAAAAATGGCACACGGATGGTTTAACAAATGATCTGAGACAAAGCGGGGAAAGAAAGAGTGAGTTTAAGAATACTTCATTCCCGGTTGAGACACTCTATGGCCCCTCAGATCTGGAAGACATAGATTATCAACAGGATATTGGTAATCCTGGCGAATACCCCTTCACCCGCGGCATTCATCCCACCATGTACCGGGGCCGCTTGTGGACCATGCGCCAGTATGCCGGATTTGGCTCTGCCGAAGAATCCAATCAACGTTACCGCTACCTGCTCGATCAAGGTCAAACCGGATTGAGTGTCGCCTTTGACCTGCCCACCCAAATCGGTTACGATTCCACCCACGAACTGAGCCAGGGGGAGGTGGGAAAAGTGGGTGTAGCCATAGATTCCTTAATGGATATGGAGACCCTGCTGGCCGGTATTCCCCTGCATAAAGTATCTGTATCCATGACCATTAACGCAACCGCCCCCATTATCCTGGCCATGTATCTGGCTGTAGCAGAAAAACAAAAAGTTCCCTTTTCTTCACTTGCCGGCACCATTCAGAATGACATATTAAAGGAATATATTGCCAGGGGGACATATATCTACCCTCCCCAGGAATCGCTGCGCCTGATCACCAATATTTTTTCTTTTTGCCACAAAGAGGTGCAGCGGTGGAACACTATCTCCATCAGTGGATATCATATCCGGGAAGCTGGTGCCAATGCCGTTCAGGAGCTGGCGTTTACCTTTGCCAATGCCCTGGTTTATGTCGAGGCTGCATTGGCCGCAGGTCTGAAAATTGAGAATTTTGCACCCCGTATATCCTTCTTCTTTGCCGCTCACAACAATCTCCTGGAAGAAATCGCCAAATTCAGGGCCGCTCGTAAAATCTGGGCGACATTGATCAAGGAAAAATTTAACGGTTCCGGCAAATCATTGCTAATGAGATTTCATACCCAGACCGGAGGGGTCACTTTAACCGCTCAGCAGGCACATAACAATATTGCCCGGGTTACCCTGCAGGCCCTGGCAGCAGTTTTAGGAGGGACCCAGAGTTTACATACCAACTCAATGGATGAAGCATTGGCATTACCCAGTGAAGAAGCCGTCCGCGTCGCTCTGCGGACCCAACAGATACTTGCCTTTGAGAGTGGAGTGAGC
>CBFDCH010000030.1:0-10156 GCA_965603235.1 uncultured bacterium
ACAATAGTTTCTGCTCTGAGTATTTCTCTGAATAAAAAGGAAAAGGAAATTATTCAACCTCAGCAACAGAATCATGTTGAAATAAAGCAGGAGCAGGAAAACTTTCAAGATAAAACCGTATTGGTGGTTGAAGACGAGAAAAATGTATTACAATTAACAAAAAAAATGTTCGAATCAGCAGGATTTCATGTGATTATCGCGCAGAACGGCGAAGATGCCTTGAACCAGATTGTTAACCATAGCATATCGGTTGATCTGTTGTTTACTGACATTATTATGACTGGAATGACCGGCATAGAAACAGCCAATAGGATCCACTCCATCCACCCTCATGTTAAGGTGATTTTTGCATCAGGCTACCCCAAAGATCATTTAAAGAGATCTGGCAGGAAAAATGAAGTGATCCATTTTATTAAAAAACCATTCTCACGAAGGGACCTGCTTCAAAAAGTAAGAGAAGTACTGAATTGAGGTTATCCAAAAATTTGGTATTTTCCCTGTTTTAATATTACTTCGACCTGGTTGTTTTCATATCCCAGTTGGATGGATTCTATTAAAATTCGTGGCTGGGTTGTCTGAATATAAATTCTATCCAGGTGGACAACTTCCCGGGGAGAAGAAAAATTGTCCGGCCCCACCATACCTCCGAAATGCTCACTCCTGCCAAATGCGACATGAAATCCGAGTTTTTCATCCAGGAGCGTCTCGTTAATAGGAGTTAGGCCAAAATCTTCCAAAACTCCAAAACCCAGCTCTGCCATATTGCCATAGGCCGGTTCCTTGATGAGTTTATCCTGTTCGAGCTTAAGAAAATCAATGGGTTCAGGCATTTTGTATCCCTCAACATTAAAGGCACGGTTTTCGTTTATTATATAGAGAAAAACATGGTCATTGTTTTGGACCGGCAGAATACCGCCAGTCATACTGCTCTCATCAAATTCACCTTCATAGGGAACAATATAGGCCTCGCCGCTGGGGAAATTGCCGGCTGTTCCTTTTGTGGGAAAGCGGCCGCTGCTGGCATGGGCCTGTCGGAAACGGAGGTCAAACAACATTTTATAATCATCCTCTCCATCAATAATAAAATTGACTTTGGCCCAAACTGCGCGGTCGAGTTTTTCTTTAATCACCAGCACTCTGCGGTTAACTTCATTGTAATCAAGCTTAAGTGCCGGAATCATCTGACTGGAGAATCCTGGCATGGTAGCTGCTCTGAAGCCAAACCTTTTAGCGGCTACCTTCAAGGGAGCTGTAGTGGAGTATTCGGTGGGGGCGAGAAACAATTGATACTCATTGAAAATTGATGTGAAAGGCATCTCATCTCCTGCGGTGTGCAGCTTTTCAGCTGAAGCAGGGAGCGTATCCGATATTTTATAAGCATTAGCCGGCAGGTCGGCGTTGTTGGATCCCACATCCTTGTAGGCCAATAGAGAGATCTCTGTTAAAGACAATTCTGCTGCATGGTCCTTCAAATGGTGGTACCACCGGTTTGCCAAAAGGCGTCGTTTCTGCCACAAATCATTGTCGCTTTCACTGGATTGGGGAACATCCACTAAAATTCCCAATTTGTGGTCATTGTCCATTCTCGGAAATACCGAGGGAATCATCTTTAAAAGGTCCTCCGTGGTTAATTGATCCATGTAAACTCCTGACAATAGAATGAATTTCCGCGTTCATTATAGGAGATAATTGGCAAATTTTCAAATACAATTGACATCCATGGATTAATTGTTTAAAGTGGAGTGAAAACAAGATAATCTATATAGGAGAGAGGCTGGGGAGCTGTTTTATGCGCATGTGGGGCAACCTAAAAAACATTTTTAATGTATCCCTGTTTTTAAGTAATTGCCGGATTTGCGGAGAGGTTCTGGCATATACGGCAGAGTCGGTGATATGTGAAAAATGTGTCAATGAAGTGAAACAAGCGACCGGCAGGAGTTGTCCCCGCTGTGATCGTCCTCTATCCAGTAACAGCCAAAACGTGTGTGGTAAATGCTTACTTAATCCTCCCCAATTCGACAGGCACCTGGCATTTGGTTTTTATGAAGGGGTTCTGCGGGAGATTATTCTGCTGTTCAAGTATGGAGAAATTGAATTGTTGAAATATCCATTGGCAGCTTGGCTGATGACAATGATGTCATCCCGACTCAAGGATCCGTTTGATTTTATTCTCTGTGTGCCAGGGGATCCGGGGCGGAGGCGTGTCATGAACCACACCCATGAATTGACACTTGAATTGTCAAATAAAATGAACCTCCCTTATGCCAGAAAATGTTTACTAAAAACACGCTCCACCGAACCCCAGGTAGGCCTAACCTTAAAAAAACGTTTGGCAAACCTGAAACGTGCTTTTGAGTTGAGGAATAGCAGACAATTTAAGGGCAGCAGGGTTTTATTGGTGGATGATGTATATACCACAGGGACAACGATTGCCAGGTGTACGGAAGTACTGACAAAAGCGGGAGCTGAAGTGGTGGTTATCACCCTGGCAAAGGCGAGGTAATAGAGGGGCTAACCTGACATGTTGAGGCCAGAAACTTATTGCATTTTATTTATTTAAGATGTACAATTTACCATCCAAATGACTGCAGCAAACATTGTAACCATAATAAGAATTGTACTGGTTCCCATTCTGGTAGTACTATTGCTGACTGAGCTATCCAATAGGGAATTAATCGCTTTCATTGTGTTCATTATTGCTGCGGTATCTGATGCTCTTGATGGATATTTGGCCAGGAAATTCAATGCGGTTACTGAATTGGGTAAATTCCTCGATCCTCTGGCTGACAAACTGCTTGTAGCCGGTACATTAATTGCTCTGGTGAGTCTGGGTAAAGCTGAAACCTGGGTGGCTACTGTTATTATACTGAGAGAAATCTTTATGACAGGTTTCAGGGTTTATTTCTTGGTCAATGACTCCTCTTTTTCTTCCTCATGGACTGCCAAATTCAAAACATTCTTCCAGGTTACGGCAATAGCTATCCTCATTATTGGACGCAAACCGCCCAACCCTGATTTCCTTTTTCATGCAGGAACTGCCATTCTTTACCTGGCAGCCGCCCTCTCCATTTACAGCGCAATAATATATATTGTAAATTATACAAAATTTTCCAAGGGACAATAATGCCTTATAAAAAATTTCCACTCCTTAATAAAAAGAATTTAAAAACTGTTTCTATAAAAAAAAGGGAATCGCTGGTAGACATTAATAATTTCTCGCAACCATACCCCCCTGGATCCGATTTTGATTCCTTTATAATGTCCCTGCCCAATACAATGGCAGCCAAGGATCTCTTAGAGTTTGTCTCACACATAAAAGAGGCCCGCAAACGGAACCGGCCGATTATACTTGGTATGGGCACACATTTGATAAAGGTTGGTCTAAACTCGATTGTTGTCGATTTGATGGAAAGGGGCTGGATTTCCGCCGTTGCCGTGAATGGGGCTTTCCTGATCCACGATTTTGAGATTGCCCTGGTCGGAAAAACCTCTGAGGATGTGAGCAAAAATTTACATAAGGGGAATTTCGGTAACACTGCTGAAACCGGCCTGTTTTTAAACATCGCTTTAAAAGAAGGATTGTCCAAAGGATACGGTGCCGGAGAATCAATTGGGGATTACCTGATACAGGCCAAGTTTCCCTTTAACCGTTACAGTATTTTATACAATGCCTATAAACTAAATATTCCGGTTACAGTGCATCCTGCTATTGGTACTGATTTTACCCACTTTCATCCAAATTTTGACGGCAGCGTGGTTGGAGCATTGGCAGAGAAGGATTTTATGTTATTTGCCTCAATTGTCGCCAAACTAAGTGATGGCGGAGTATTCATCAATGCAGGTTCAGCAGTGATTCTTCCGGAAGTGTTTTTAAAAGCAGTCGCTTTTTGTACTGCTCAGGACATTGAATTAAAGAATTTTTATACTGCAGTATTTGATTTTATACGTCATTACCGGCCAACTGAGAATGTGAGTAAGCGGCCAGTAGCCAATGGAGGCAAGGGGTACTATTTTGTCGGTCACCATGAGATAATGATCCCTTTGCTGGCAGCTATACTCCTGAATTCCTAGGCCAAAACCACATATTACAGAACTATTTTTCTTCTGAACGGTGACGTTTCATTCATGTAAATCATGTTGAAATTAGCAAAGCGATGGCCTCTTGAAATTGGAGGTCTAAATTTTCAAAGGCATTGATAAAACGGACAAATTATGATAAAAATCAAGTGATGACCGTTAGACTGACTCCATCAGCCAAAAAACGGCTACAACTCATTAGAAAATTAGCCTTGCCTATGAATGGTTTTGTCACTGGGACAGTCCTGGGCAAGTTTACCTTAATTAAAGATTTGATCCCGGTTCAGTTCGAGCAGCAAATTTTTGATGATACTTACAAGAAAGCATTTGAACAAATTGGATTGGAATTACTGGGAGTCTTTTTTTTTCAGATGAAACCTTTTGCCAGTGAATGGTCATACCAGGATCTGGTTTTGACCATAACACCGGACAAGGTTAAAATAGACCGATGCAACATCCCTGAGTGAGAGGAGGAAATATGAGCGAAACGTATACACTGGATGAGCAAAAGGAAATGCTAAAACTGGCCAGGCAAACAATTGACAATCACCTCAGGGGAGGCAGTAAAAAGTATGCATCCACCTCCAACACCAAGTTCAGGGAGAAACGGGGTGTTTTTGTCACCCTTCACATTCAAGGGCAATTACGAGGATGTATCGGCTATCCGCTACCGGAAAAACCACTGCTGGAGGCTGTGGTCGATAATGCCATATCCGCTTCCACCGGAGATCCCAGATTCCCTTCCCTTAGCTTAACAGAATTGGAAAAAACTGACATTGAGATCTCCATCCTATCTGTACCCGGAGTGGTGAAAAGTATGGATGATGTGGTGGTGGGTCGTGACGGCATCATTATCAGTAAGGGATTTTACAAGGGCTTGTTGTTGCCGCAAGTCCCGGTAGAACAAAAATGGGATTTGCAGGAATATATATCCTATGGTTGCTTGAAAGCAGGGCTGCCATCTGATGAGTGGAAGAGAGAGATAAAGATCGAAACATTCCAGGCATTTGTCTTTGGGGAATTGGAGATATCTACATCATGAGTAAATTTATAACATTTTCAGTTCGCACAACCAGTGGGATGGAGCTTGTCGATATAACCGGCGAGATCTCAGCCCATGTAGAGCAATCAGGTGTAAATGACGGCACCGTACTGGTATATACACCGCATACAACAGCGGGCATCACCATTAATGAGAATGCAGATCCATCTGTGCCACACGACATTGTCAAATTTATGAATGAGTTGGTGCCTCATAAAAATTATTTCAGCCATGGGGAAGGGAACTCTCCTTCCCATATTTTGTCAAGCCTTTTTTCACCCTCACAAATGGTCATTGTTAATGATGGTAAACTGCTCCTGGGAACCTGGCAGGGCATCTTCTTTTGCGAGTTTGACGGGCCCAGATCTCGAAAAGTCCACTTGAAATTTATTTCAGATAAATATAAATAAATAAGAGGAGATATCATGAAACATCTGGTCATTTTTCTACTTAGTATAACACTGGCATTAAATCTATGGTCATCAACCACGGCAGCCGACCGCTTGAACTCCTACAAGCAACATATGGAGCTGGCAAAAACTTCCATTTTTAAAGTATTAAAGTGGAAAAATGTGGGACCCTATTTCATGGGGGGGAGGATAGCTGATATTGAAGGTTATGATAAAAACAATAATAAATTTTTGCTTGCCACTGCATCCGGGGGATTGTGGCTGACCACCAACAATGCCACAACCTGGACATCCATATTTGACGACCAGGCATCCATCACCATTGGGGATATCGCTGTATCACAGAGCGATGAGAACCTGATCTGGGTGGGGACAGGGGAGCAAAATTCCTCAAGGAGCTCATATGCCGGAACCGGAGTATATAAGAGTGTTGACGGTGGCAAAAGCTGGCTGCATATGGGTTTGCCTGAATCGCATCATATCAGCCGGATCATTATCGATCCTCAGGATAACCGTGTGGTTTTCGTGGCAGTTTTGGGCCACCTTTACACTACTAACCCGGAGCGGGGCTTGTATAAAACCATTGATGGGGGTAAAACCTGGAAAAAAGTGCTTTTTGTCAGCGATAATACGGGTATTATAGATGTGGCGATGCATCCGCTTCAAAGGGAAATTCTATATGCAGCTTCCTGGGAAAAGGGTCGCAGAGCCTGGAATATGGTGGAATCCGGTAAAGAGAGTTCAATTTATAAATCAAACGACCATGGCGAAAGCTGGAATAAAGCCGTGAGCGGATTTCCCCAGAATCAATATACGGGCAGAATCGGCCTGGCTGTAACACCTGCCAGCCCGGATGTGGTTTATGCTTTCCTGGACAATCAGGAAGGTAAGATCAGGCCTGTAAAAAAGAGAAAAACAAGCAATCAGCGCAGTAATATTACAGTGGCCAGCCTGATGAACATGTCGGTGAAAGATTTTCTGAAATTAGAAAACAAACAATTACAACTCTTTTTAAAGGAGAATAAAGCCCCGGAAAGGTTCACCGCTGAACGGATTAAAGAGTTCGTCCGCGCAGGCCGCTTAACCCCCAAAGGGATTGCCGCCATGTTAAGTGACGCCAATCAACGGCTGTTTAATACCAACATTAAAGGAGCCGAAGTTTACAGAAGTGACAATCAGGGAGAGACCTGGGTCCGAACCCATAAAGAACCGCTTAACCGGTCGATTTACAATACATATGGTTACTATTTTGGTCAGATCCGCATAGCGCCTGACAATGCTGATACTGTTTATATACTTGGTGTACCGCTGATGAAATCAACAGATGGGGGTAAAACCTTTATAGATATTTCCACCCAGGGAGGCACCTATGGTGTAAACGGGGTTCATGCGGACATGCAGGCCCTGTGGATAGATCCCAGTGCTCCGAAACGGTTACTCCTCGGCAATGATGGCGGGCTGAATATCTCATATGATGAAGGCAGCACCTGGCAAAAGATTGACAATCTCTCTCTTGCGCAGTGCTACACTGTGAATTATGACTTCCAAAAACCATACTTTGTCTACACCGGCCTGCAGGATAACGGTGTAAACGCCGGACCTGGAAATTTCAAATATGGAGACCGTAAACGGGTGTGGCAGATGATTATGGGGGGGGATGGCGCATTCGTACAGCCAGACCCGGTGGAGCCGCATATCGTGTATGCAGCCTTTCAATTTGGCAGCATTTCCCGCCTGAATCTGAAAGAGTCCGGTAAATCCAAGGGGATAAAACCTCCATCAAAAAGGGGCAACCGTTACCGCTACAATTGGCTCACCCCTTTTAAAATATCCAAACACAACCGCTACACACTCTATCTTGGCGCCAACAAGGTGTTAAAATCAGTTAACAGGGGTGACCAGTGGATGGAGATATCTCCGGATTTAACAGACAGGAAAAACATCAATGGGGATGTCCCTTTTGCCACTATTGTCTCCATTGATGAATCGCCCATCAGCCCTGAAATCCTGTACGCCGGTACGGATGACGGAAATGTATGGGTGAGCATGAACGCGGGACAAAAGTGGCAACAAATAAACCAGGGCCTGCCCAAAAAATGGGTTACCCGCATGGAAGCTTCGAGATTCAAAAAGGGGCGTGTATATGTCACCCTGACCGGCTACAGGGAGGATGATTTCAGCACATATGTTTTTTCTTCCCAGGATTATGGAAAAACCTGGACATCCATCAAAGCCAACCTGCCCGATGAATCCCTGAATGTTATCCGCGAGGATCCTGTAAATGAAAACATACTCTACCTGGGTAGTGAGCTGTCCATCTATTGCTCAATCAACCGCGGTTTATCCTGGTACTCGCTGCGCAATAATCTTCCGACAAATGCGGTTTATGATATTAAAATCCACCCCAGGGACCATGATTTGATTATTGGAACCCATGGCAGGGGAATTTATATCCTTCCCTTGAAAATGTTACACAAAACAGCCTCTGAATATGGCCAAAAAACCCTGGTTGTGTTAAAGGTTGATGAAGTGCGGCAGAGGAGCAGGCCCTGGCAAAGGCAAGTGGCTGCCCGGATGTATTTCATCTGCAAGAAAGGGGGGAAAGTAACCATATCCATTAAGGATAAATCGGGCAAAGTATTATTGAGATTAACCGAGCAAACAGAGCCAGGTATAAACACTTTCAATTTAAAAACGAAAATAGTGCGCCAAGGTAAATTCATTTTAAAAAAGGGCAACTATACCATTGTCATAAGTCAGGGCAAGATCAAGGCCAGTCATTCTCTGCTGGTGAAATAATCACCTTAAGGGAAAGTTGATTATTGAACCACATAGTTTTTGATTATCCGTATGCTCATTGACCCCTTGATTATTCTTTTTTTTTCAGCCGATATCTTTTGAGCAAAGGTAAGAGAGGTTTGGTGAACCAATAGTTTGCCCTTCATGGCCCGGTCAAATTTTTTTTGTTGACTTCGTTTTTTTAAGTAAGAGAAAACCTGTAACCAATTAATGGCTTTTAAATTGGGGAAACTGCCATCTCGTAGATCCATACGCCCGCTTGGGGGGCCTCTTCCAATTACCATCGGCCTCTGTTCCCTTACCTGCCAGTTGATCCGTTTTTTGCCCCCAGCCACTTTTTTATCACCCAGATACATGGAGAGGTCATATTCCAGGGATTCGGTTTTTTCAAAAACAACCTTTTTTTTTTGTGGCTGATGCCGTTTTGGCCATGAGAGGGATAATTCCACCTCCTTGACGAACAGGATGCCCCTGCGCTTGATTTCCAGTTTATAGATATGCGTGCCCGGATTTTCTTTCAAACGGGGATCAAACAGGTCAATCATATTCAACCCGCGCTGCAGCAATCCTGTGGATACAATTTTTTCACCGAGAAAGATCCGAAAATGGCCTTCAGCCCAAACTTCAACGCCGAGGGTCAGGTCATTGAAAACCAGGTTCTCAGCATAAGATTTACTGCGTAAAAAACCGATATTCAGATAATAGAAAGGTTTTTCCTCTTCAGACAATATTAGCGAGCCGTTTGTTAAAAAAAATATAACCCCCATAAACAAGCAGATTTTTTTCATTTACAGGCTAACCTTAAAATGGCTTCAAGGGTTTTTTTTGGATAATTGCGGGGCAGGGCAGGGAAAGGAGATCCTTGATCAATAAGTCGCAATATTTTCGCTTTCAGTACAGCAGATTGTGCTGTTTTGACAAAAACTTTACTGGTAATACGTCCTTGCCGTGAAAATGTGAGGCGAATTTGCGCAAATCCCTTGGCCAAGGGTTTTTCCGCCAATATTTTATCCCAGGAATCGATGATTTTGGCCACCACCCGGCGCGCCCAGGGCAGCAGATTGTATTGTTTTAGACCCGGGAAAGAGATTTGCCCGGCAACTCCCTTACCTTTGGAGGAGCCAAAACGATATCGGCTGAAAACACCATCCGTGTCACCACGGACAACTGGCTGCCAATATTGGAGAAAATTGGTGGTTATCAATGAGGAACCCGGGACTTTAATACCGAAATGTGATTGTTCATTTAACGGCTTAAGGGAGAGATCAGGAGTACCCGTACTTGGCACCTGCAGGCCAAAGCCCACGGACGATCCATAGGAGGGCAGCCCTGACCAGGCCGGGGACTCGGGTAGAGATGATGACTGCGGGGCAGTTTTTTGGGCCGTTATATTGCTTTGAATTTCCGTAGAGCTAGGAGCTGTCGGACCAACAATTCCTATGCGAGGGGCAGTGGATTCGGGCCGGGGCGCTACCATGGGTGCCAGAACAATGGGAATTATACTGATTTTATTATCAGCGAATTCATGAATTTGCAGGGGGAATTGCACATAAAAAAGGGTGTAAAAGAGGAAGGCGTTAACAAAAACAGAAAAAAGAAAAAAGAGGCCCCGTTGTTTAATCCAAAGAAAAAAGTGTTTGAATGTCATACCCCCTTCATGCTCAAGACAGCTCATATCAATAGACGGTCCTGGTTGAGAAAAAGATTCAGGAACATATTGTAGCGCCAACTCTATTTTATGTAAAATTATGTTATAATTTCAGTAATTATCTGAGGATATGTGGTGAAACTAGAGACAATCATTTTAATTTTTTTAATCATGTTTTCC
>CBFDCH010000031.1:0-10017 GCA_965603235.1 uncultured bacterium
GGGTAATCGTCTCAATAACCGGCCCAACCGGTTGGTGTCAAGTTTGCCGGTGACCAGGATGCCTTTAAAACATGTGGTTGTTTTGAGTGATGATTTTAAAAGACTGGTGCGGTTATGCAGGGAAAACAGGCTGAGGAGGTTGGCCTTTAAGCCCTGGATCGAGAAGGTGATATTAAATTCCCTGATAAAGCGGATACAGGGTATCTGATACTCCTCGGCCAGCCTGAGCCAGAGGCGAAATAGGGGAGGGAAAAAATGGCTGTGTTTTTCACTGTTAATCTGGAAAATTGTCAATCCACTGGCCAATATTTTTTCGATTTGTGCCCGCACTTCTGTTTCCATACCGTAGGTGGCCCTGGAATTAAGGGATCGCTGCCACAGTCTTAAGACTGAACCGTGAGGCTGGAATCCGGTTAGCATCTCTCCCCGCAGCAGGTTGATATGGGCAGCTATTGGGATTTTATGCTCCTGTGCTATTTCAACGGCCTGCTCAAAAGCCGGGCCATTGGCCATGATGGAGGCATCGGTGAGAATTCCTTTTTGAAATGCATCGGCAACACCACGATTGATGGCAGGGCTCAAGCCAAAATCGTCGCTGTTGACTGATAAATATTTTTTATTCATTTGCCGGATCGTTTATATCATGAAGATTAACAGGAGGGCCTTTGACGTGTTTAATTTGCAGGGCATATCTCCCCTTATGGCGGAAATTAGCCATATATCTGATTCTCTTGTCTTTTACACCAACCAGCCGAGTGCTTTCAATTTTGCCCAGGCGAATAGTAGAAATTGCCAGTAAGGTTTGGATACTCTTTTGCTGAAAGGAAAAAAACAACCGCTTTTTGGCGGGGCCAGAAAAAATGAGTGCACTTTTAAATGAGTTGCCTCTTTCAAGCTTAATCCACTTTTTGCCATTTGCGGTTAGCAATTGATCCTTTTTATACATACCCCATTGGGCTTGGTAGGTATAAGGCTTCTCAACAGGATCTGTTGAGAAAAGATAGACCTTGCCAATGCCATCTCTGGAGATCCATTGCACCAGGTTTTGGTTGATTTTTAAAAAGGATTGAATGTCTGCGGCAATGTGACTCCGTTTGGCCTCGGAATTGGAGGTGATGAGCCAGACCCGTTTTTGCTGGGCCAGGTTTTTTTTAATCACCTGTTTCAATTTGTCCAAGGAGTTGATCCAGGAGGATCACAGGTAAAAATCACGCCAGCGGCCATTTACCTTTTCCCAGGCATCCCATGTACCAGGGCCGCCGGTAAAGAGCCAATAATTTACTCTGCCGATCTCCAGGTATTGAAAAATCATATGGATGGCTACCACCACATCAGTATCTCTGATATTTCTGGATACGTACTGTCCTAAACTCTGATGGTCGACGGGATAAGGTCTACACGATGTATAGAGGATATCTGTGGATACAGGATCTGTATAATCCCTCGAGATGATAGAGAGTGTTTTGGGGATACTGACAGGCAAAATAATTAAATATGAAAATAAGAGTAAAAGAGAGGGAAGGGCCCACCTTCTTTTTAGAATTTTAAGGTGCTGCTGCCGGGAAATTTTTTGTAGGATCAGGTAAATAAATCCCACCACAATGATGATAAATATAAAGTGAAAGGGGAACAAATATCTGGGCATGGGATGGGTTCTCATCAATCCCAGACCCAGCAGTGTAATTGTTAACCATAAAGAGAGAAAAGTGAGTATACTGGTTGTTTTGTCTGTTTCTTTTTTATAAATATACTTCCTAAAAACAAATAATCCCAAGAGAATAAAGAATCCCACCATGAAAATTTTAAATGAATAGGGATGGGAGCGGTGAAATAATTCCAGATAAACAGTTTTAAATGATTTAAAAAAGTAGTGTAAAAGGCCTCCGGCTGTGCCGGTATCCTGATTGGCATAAACCTGGCCAACCTTCCAGAATAGGACCTCCTGGAGCATAATTAAACCAAAAAATGGGACCCACCACAGGAGAGAGAGGAGGTTTTTTCGAGTAAAGAATTGTTTGGGATACATAAGCAGGTATGCGGGGAAGGCAAATGCCAGGCCAATACCCAGCTGGTGACTGAGGCATGTTCCCACCCATAAGGGACCAAAGGTCTTTTTTTCCCCAAATAGCCGGTTACGAATAAAGAGGATCACAGCCAGGGTGAACAGGAGCTGAACAAGAGAGTAATAGAGCGTAGTTCTGGCATATTCTGTTTCCCAGGTTCCGAATAATAAAAGGGTTCAAGCCACAAAAAGGATGGTTTTGGGGATATGTTTTTTGCCAATCCTGTAGACAATAATAGGGGTTATGGCATGGAGGACCAGTGAGAAGAGCCGGAAGGCAAAAATACTTTGACCTGTTAAAAGAGAAGAACCGGCCAGGCAATAGGAATACAAAATGCTTTTAAATAGAATATGTCCGGATGGATAGAGAGGGTATCCGTGATTAAGGATCTTTTTGGCTGCTAGGATATAAAATCCCTCGTCAAGCCATGGTGATTGGTAGGCGAGGTGGTATAGTTTTAGGAAAAAGAGGGCCAGGGCAATGGCACAGAGGTAGAAAAAGAGGGGGTCTTTGCGGTATAGCTCTTTTATTCTTTCGACCATGATTGTGCCAGTTAAAATTAGTATTATAACAGAAATGGTCGGTTTTTAATACGATTGGGGCGCTGGAGACAGCGGATATTACTTTTTTTTCCCTTTTTTCTTTTTTGCAGCCGTCTCCTGGCCCACATAACCAAGCTGTCTCAATTCCTTCATGTTTTGTTGGTTGATTCGGTCATCCCGCGCTACCGGCGCCTTCAGGGGATACCTCTTGTAGGTGATTTTGCGGCTGGTTTGAAAAACCTCGTTAAGCACCCGGCCGTCCATCCCTTTGCCGACCGGTAAATCGTAGAGACTGAGGATGGTGGGGGCAATATCATAAATTTTGGCGTTTTTTATCAAGCCGCGGCGCACATCCGGACCCTTGATCATTAAAATCCCGGGAGGTGCAGGGACATTTTCAGGCAGGTTGTAGTGGTTGTAGCCACCCGGGTAAAAGGAAAAACCATGATCCGAGCAGATGATAAAGTACGCGTTCTGGTATTTTTTAAAACTGATCATCTCCCGGAGAAAGTTATCACAGAAGCGGTAGGTGGGCTCCAGCAGGTCGGAAATTTGTTCAATGGCATTATCCACCTCTTGCTGGGAAGCGCTTTTGTTCTCAATGGCAATGAGTAGCTCTTCAATTGCTTTTTTGTCCAGGAAACGTAAAGAGAAATGCTGCACCAGGTCTGGCATGCGCAGGTAGGTGGCGAAAAAATTGAACTCTTTGGTATGCAGCAGTTCCCTGGAAATACGAGTGATAAGGTAATCCCCTTTGGCCAGGGTGTTATACACGTTCAGTATCGGCACTTTACCCAAATTCTGATCCGGATATCGTTGGGTGAACAATTCCTGATAATCCGGCATACCAATCTCTTTTAATACCCGGGCATAGTCGCGTTCCACCAATTTCAAAAACTTGTGAAAATAGATGGAGGGGTGAACTGAATTTTTATAATCCTCAGCCCGATCTGCTGCTCTGGCCAACAGCCGTTTAAAAACATCCGACACCATGATGCCTTTAATTTTATCGGGCGGGTGGCTTACAAACCAGTTGAGCACCATACTCTTCAACCCGTAACGGTCCAGGATCTGCCAGATGGAGGGCTCCCGTTTCTCGGCATTGGAATAGGGGATTTGTTTTTTGTTTTTATTGTAAAAGAAAAAGTCCAGAATGCCGTGTTTTTCCATGGTTTTGCCGGTGGCAATGCTGGTCCATACAACCGAGGATTTGGTGGGTTTAAAGGTTTTTAAATTACCCCAGGCCGACTGCTCTTTTAATTGGGCAAAAAAGGGTAGTTTACCTTTTTTGATCAGGGGGTCCAAAGTGGGCCAATTGGCGCCATCCAGGCCGATAAGAAACACATTGGGGATTTTATCGCCCTTTTTTACGCCTGTTTGACATCCCGCCATCATGGCTGCCATAGCGGCCAGGGATTCAATTAAAAATTTTCTGCGCTCCATGCGTCACCATTTTCAGTTGCTCTTGGCTGAAAAAAAGCTAAGGTCTATTTAACTATAATGGTTTTTTTCTTTATGTGAGTGGTGTTTTCCGGCTCTATATAGTATTCCGCATCCAGGTCGCTTTCCCGGCCCATGCTGTCAACGCCTTTGACGGCATACTGGTACTGGATCAGCGTAGTGCCCAGGGTGCGATCTAAATATTAGTTGTTGTCTTCAGCTTTAACAGTGGCAAAGTAGGAGTAGTTGACGTCACCTGTTTTTTTACGGTAGATTTTGTATTCCACGACATTGGAACCCCACTCCAGGTTTACCGGATTCTTGTTCCAGGTCACTTTATAGAGGTATTCAATAAAGAAAAGGCTGCGATTTTCCAATAACTCATACTTGACGTTAACCGGTGGCTGGATGCCCACCACAATGACCATGGCACTGGAAGTATCGGAAGCACTGTCATCATCGGTAACTTTCAGTGTGATCTCATAGGTCCCCTTTTTGGTAAAGGTATGGCCGATGGTTTTACCCGAGCCAGAGGTGCCGTCGCCAAAGGTCCATTTGTAACTGACAATTTTGCCGTCTGAATCTGATGAGGGGCCGGCATTAAAATTGACATCCAATGGGTAGAGGCCTTCGTATGGGTGGTAGGTAAATTTGGCTCTGGGGGGTTTGTTGGGGATTGGGGCTGGTGCTTCACTACCGCTCCCATGTATATATACTTCACCATTGGCATCCCATACCACATAAAATTTGGAATTGTTCGGAGCAGCGGCAATGTCACCTGATTTGGCGTTTTTTGAGTCATCTGTTTTGTTCGGAGAACTCCAGCCTTGGCCTGCATTAACGGCATAAAAATAGCCCTGACCATGTTCATAGGCCCCTTGCTGCCAGGCAGCATAGATGGTGTTGCCGCGAGCATAAAGTGATGGGAAGTGTATGGTTGCCAGATTGGATACATGGCTGGGAGAAGAAAAATTAGTGCCAGTGGTGGTGGAACACTTAAAGAATTTTGGTCCATCATGATAGGATAAAAAGGAGGCATAAGTCACATTGCTGGAGGTAATGGTGACGCGGGGAAAGGAGTGGGAGTGGTTATCATTGTGTACCATCTTTCCGTTGGACCAAGCAGCGTTGAAATTGACTCCCCTCCTGGAAAAATAGGTCCTATAGTCACCGCTCTTTTTAACCCAAACCATGTAGACTGAATTTTTTCCAAAATGGATGTCAGGAAATTTGGCCCTTGCATCACCAGCGTTAACCTTGCGGATAGATTCCCAGGACCCATTAATCCTGGCCCTGGCATACGAACCGCCGGTATTCCACCAACAAAGGGCCAGATGGTTGTAATCATAAACAGATAAACGGAGGCCGTCAATGGTTGCCGAACTGTTAGCTACGAGGCCTTTAGAGCCCCATTTACTACCGCTTTTTGTTCTTAAGTAGACCCTATTGGTTTCATTCCATATGACATAAATACGGTTGTTAGGATCACAATCAATAGCCAGATTCAAGTAGGTTCCGCCCATGTTGACGTTATGGCTGTTGGATATATTTGCCGGAGCAGACCAGGCCTGACCATTGTAGGTGATGTAATATACATCCCCTCTACGGCCATGGGTCATTTCAACCCATACCACATGGATCTGATTTAGGTTGTCCACAGCAATTTGCGGATAAATCGATGGCGTGGATGTATTTGAGAGATTAACAGCTGCATTCAGGCAACCCACGCTTAGAATTAAAAATAATATAAATTTAAATTTCTTGTTAATCATCCATTGTTTTTATTCTTCTTCGGGCAGGAATTCCACCTTTTTGCTTTCATAATTGGTCAAGCTTACCGAGGTTAGTGCAAATTTGTACCGTTCAAAATCTTGCTGAATGACCACCTGGCGGTTGAGATCATCCTTACCCAACTCTTCGAATAACTCATAATCTCCGTCACCACTTTTACGGTAAAGATTGTAGCCTTTCAGCTTATCAATATCATTGTTGGGATTTCTTTGCCAACCCAGGTGATAGGTGACTTGGGTTTTCAGACCCAGGGAATCAACCGATAAGTTTATAGTCAGATTTTCCGGCGGTTTTAAACCTCTCTGTATCACTGGCAGGGTGGAGGAGAACCAGATGTCCTTTTCACCGTACGAGGATTCCGAATCCCAGACTATACCGACATTGCCGAAATCATCAGCGTCCATCTTTGGAATCAGGCTGCTTAAGTCGGACTGTGGCACCGATTTTTCCGGTGACATGGAGCCCCCAGGCAGACGATAGCGGTAGATGATGCCCTTGCCGCGGTCATAAGACCCGATCTGCCAGGCTACGTACTGGGTGCCGTCACTGCTAAAAGCACCGCAGGGGAAGTGTGTCAAACCCAAACCCCGATACATTTCCCGGGGATTGGTTTTCAGATCCAACTTAATGCTCCAGATTTCACCCTGTGAAGCGGCCTTGTCCTGGTAATAGATCCAGGGAATATTATCGGGATCTATAGCCATAGAGATCCGGCCCTGGCTGGCGCCACTGTCATTGGCATCGATACCCTGGAACCAGTTTGTTTTGGCGGTTCTGTATGTATAATGAATTTTATATTCTTTGTACTGGTTTTTCAGGCGGAAAAGCATGTAGACCCGGTCATCATTGGTGACAGCGATTTCTGTCTGGGTTGACCGGGTGGCAAAGGGCCGGGAATGGCTGTATATCACCTCCCATTTGCCGTTGATTCGGGAGCGGGAGAAGGAATCACCGCCATTCTCAGCAAAAAAGGAGCAGAAGATGTTGCCCTCACTGTCTATACAAACCTTGGGGAAATTCCCCCAATAATCATCGGATATCTTCACCACCGAAAGCCATTTTCCTTGAGTGGGGGAATATTCTCTCATGTATATGTAATGGTGGCCCATCTCTTTCTGTTCCCAGACGACCGCGATGGTGCCGTCTTTGCCCACCTCAATGTCAGGGTATTTTTTATCAACAGTTTTATCTTCTGTTAATTTAAGCTTGGTCCATTTTGAACCGTCGTAATGGGCATAATAAATATCAGCACCAGCAGCACCGAGATAATCCTCCTCCCAGCAAATGTGAACCAGTCCGTCGGGTCCGAAGGCGATGCCGCCCCATTTGGAAGGATTTGAACTTTTTGAAATATTCACTGCAGTTTCGAATCCCTGGCCGCAGAGAAAAAATGCGCAAATGGATACCAATAAAAGCAAAATTGAACTCTTCTTAATCATATTCATTTACTCCTCATGCAATAGTTATGGACTATGTATTATAAATTAAAATGGAAATAATTGCAACAGTTGAAGCTCATTTGATGTTATACGGTTATTAACTCACCTAAAAGGTCAGTTGCAGGCCGGCGCCGGCTCTGAACGCCTTGAGTCCGATGGTATAGGTTAGATCTTCACCCTCGAAGGTCAAATCTGCGGCTACCCGGTATTCAAGCTGAAGGTTGAGGCTAATGAGGTTGTTGAACCGAAAATAGTTGTGCAGGTTAATGGTGGCCAAGGTTGTTGAGAATTGGTAGTTTTTCATTTCATAATTGCTAATTTTTGCCTGAAATTCGCTCCCTTCAATTGTCTCTTTAACTGAAATTGAATCCAGCAGGTCAAGGTTTCCCTGCTGAAAGCCAACAGAGAAGCCGATATAGTTGGTGAAAAATTCCCACTCAATGGTTTTTATCATTAAATGGACTTTGAAGAGGTTGCTCTTAAATTTAGAATCAGGCAGGAGTTGGGTGATTTGTCTGTTTTGATTTGGATTTAAGGGGTGGGGAATGGCTACATCAGCTGTGCCGGAAATATCCATGTTGGCTGTCTCGTATGAAACACCCAGTTTCAAGGTGAAATTGGCGATGCGGAACTTTTTGCCGAAATCCACAGACAGGGAATTAAAATTTTCCATTTGGTATTCTTCTGTTAACGTAGCAGTTCCAGTGCTAATGGAGTAGGTAGTAACTGAAGTAAAAGAGTGGTTGTTGAGGTTGTTCTTGAAAAAGTTGAATCCCAGAAAAAAATCCGCTCCCAACAAGGGAAACGCGATGCCAATAAACAAAAGGATGGTGATTATGCTTTTTTTATTTTTCATCTTATTTTCTAAAGCGGGCGTTATAGATTTGAGCTGTCCGTTCAAGCTCACCCTTGGTCTTGGGAATGGGAAGGTTGAGGAAAATAAATACCGCCTCATCTCCACCCTGGTTCAGTGGGCGGAGGTTCGATCCGTCTTCATTAGCTATCCACAATCGGGAATTAAATTCTCCCCAGCTCCAATCGGAAAAGACCAGGAAAATTGTACCGAATACCTGTACCGGCGTCACATAGCGGAAGTCCTTGTTTGCCGGTGTAATAATGGAAAAATCCGCGGGTCCATCTTTTATATAAATCCGACCTTTCTTTTCAGGATAAAAAAAGTGTCCGGTAATCCGGGTGTTGGAGAAAAGCCAGTTGGGATTGTCATCCCGGTTTGAAAAATATTGATTGGGAAGAACATGGCTCAATGTTCCTGAAACCATATCCTTTTGATAACCATTCTTTTTTCCCTTCACCCAGGCACTGAACAGGATTTTAGTGTGGTCGGGTGAGTATTTGGGATCATACATGGTCCAATTCTCTTCCGGGATCAGTGGATCAGATACCTGCATGGTGTTGAGGTCCACTTCGATGATTTTTCCCTGGCTGCTGAAAACAACAATGTCATCTGTTTTCCAACCGGGATCGGTATTGGGTCCCGCATATTGGCCATTAATCGGAGTGAGCTGATGTTGAACCTTGTCACTGATATCCATGTAGAATATCTCATATTTTCCGGTTCGATCGGAGATGAAAACGATTCTGTTTCTGCTGTTTACGTTCACAGAGGAATCTTCATGGGGTGAATGGGTTAAATTTTCAACATTTTTTACGATAAAACGGTATTGGCTGGGATCAATCGAATATTCGGAATTAATGACAGCACCGGCCGCAAATCCGCCATTGATTTCGACATCCGCCATGCGGTTGATGCCGTGTCTGATGGCTGCCGGCCTCTTCATTGATAGTTTTAATTCAGGAGCTGTCAGGGTTGTGGCATTGCCCCTTAATATGACATAAACATCAGCCATAAATACATCCATTGCCTCACCCGGCGGTTGCTGATGCCAAAACATTTTGCCGATGAATTGCTCCTGATCGAGCACAGAGTCATCGTATGATAATTTATTGTTGTTCAGGTCATCACTGCTTTTACATCCTGAAAGTAATAATAACAATACAATAGCGACTGCTGGAATTAGTTTTTTTTTCATTGTTCCTGGCCTTAA
This sequence comes from uncultured bacterium, assembly GCA_965603235.1. Taxonomy (GTDB): domain Bacteria; phylum Acidobacteriota; class Aminicenantia; order UBA2199; family UBA2199; genus CBFDCH01. Next base: position 9,342 of record CBFDCH010000031.1, read on the forward strand.
TTTTAATAAGTATTATATAATAAAAAATTCACACATTCAACCCGGCTCCTATCTCGGTTTGAAAATAGTGCCCGATTATTGTAAAATGATTTAAATCAAATGAATGAAAAATATATTATTGCCGAACAGAAGAATCTGATGGATGAACAAAAAGGTGCGGCAAAAAAATATAAAAATCTCTTTTTAGGGGATGTTTCCAATTTTTACTGGCTCAAGTATGAGATGATTACTACCCTTTTCTCAGCAATCCCCGGAGCCCTGGGTTTTGGGCTGCGCAAGATCTTTTTCCCATTACTATTTAAAAAGGCAGGCCGGGGAGTGGTTTTCGGCCGCAACATGACCATTCGCCACCCTAAAAAAATTGAAATTGGCGATAATGTGGTATTTGATGATAATACGGTGATTGATGCCAAGGGAGTTGGCAACCGGGGCATTCGCATCGGCAATGGCGTGGTGGTTGGCAGAAATACTATTCTCAGCTGCAAGGGGGGCGATATTGATATTGATGATTTTGCCAATATTGGCCCCAACAATTATTTGATTTCCGAAAGTATTTTAAGGATGGGAAAATATGTATTTACAGCCGGTCAGATTTATATGGTGGCCGGGGGGAATCACGGCATTGAGGATAAAACCATTCCTATCTATTTCCAACCCTCTTCAGCCAAAGGAGGTA
>CBFDCH010000032.1:0-9975 GCA_965603235.1 uncultured bacterium
CTTCTGCTATTGAAGCGGCGTTGATACCCGCGCCAGCAGTCGAGAGATTTGAGGATGAGGATATCTCCAAAACCCTGGCCAGGTGTCTGTTGATGGATAACCACCTAGCTGCCATTCCACAAAGCGGAAAAGATGGAGCTGTTAATAAGACAATATTTGCCCTGGGTCGGTTCACCCGTTACCTGGCAAAAATCCTTGGCAATGAATCTGCTCTTGATAAGGCATCTAAAGGAGAACCTTTTGCAAATTTTATTTTCAGGGCCGTTACCGGCGAAAGCACTGTGAATGAAAAAAAGGCAAAGATGATCGAAAAAATGATTGTGGCCAGCGTGGACCATGGAGTTACACCTCCATCGGCTCAAGCCGCTGTAATAGCAGCATCGGTAAGGGCGGCTTATGAGATGTCTGTGGCAGCCGGGGTTGGTGCCATAACAGATGTTCATGGCGGTGCCGGTGCAAAAGCTGCGCAATTCTTCAAGATGTGTTTTGACAGGTCAAAGGAGAAAAACCTCGATTTAGAAAAAGCCACCCGTGAAGTACTCACCGAATATATGAAACGGGGCAAACGGATCGAAGGAATGGGTCATCGCATTCACACAGAAGATCCAAGACGTGAGGTTTTATGGAACCTGACCGACAGTTTGGAACTCTCCGGGCCCTGTGTTTCAGTATCAAAACTGGTCAGTGATTTATTCGAGAAGGTCCGCGGCATGAAATTACCCATTAATGTCGATGGTGTGATCGGGGCAATTGTTGCCGACATGGGACTTGCCACTGACCTGGCCAAAGCCCTTTTTGTCTTTGGCAGAGTGGCGGGATTATCCGCTCACTACTTTGAAGAAATTGCCAGCCAGCAGCCCATGAGGCGTATCAATTTCGCTGAGGCAGTCTACAGAGGAAAAGAATTACGGGACTTCCCCAGGTAAGCTTTTTAAAAACCAATAATTGGGGTGTGGTTTTAGTGAATATTTATCTAGAATATATTAATATGGTATTGACAATTAATCTACTGTTTGTCATAATTTTTTTGGTTATGATTTTCATTAAGAGGTCAATCCCAAACATTCCAAGATTTTTATATTCACTCCCTCACACCATTCTTAAAGGATAACCGCACTTTTTTTTGAATTTAAAAATAAAATGAGGAGGAAAAGGTTTTATGAAAACACAGTCTGAAACTATTAAAGAAGACGTGTGGATCAACACTTCCTGTGGCGGCTGTTACGGCCAATGCGGAATCCGAGCGCACAAAGTTGACGGTGTTGTTGTTGAAATAGAAGGTAATCCTGAAAGTCCGGCCGGCAGTGGAAGAATCTGTTCCAAGGGCACAGCTCAATTAATGACCCTTTACGATCCGCACCGGCTCAACTACCCCGTAAAAAGGACAAATCCCAAAAAGGGGATTCACGAAGATCCCAAATGGGAGCGGATCTCATGGGAAGAAGCTTATGAGATTATTGTTACCAAGATGAAAGATGTGTACGAAAAGGATCCAAGAGGCGTTTACTTCCAGGCCACAACGGTGCAAACCAGTGAAATTCGTTTTGCAGTTGTTGCCTTTATGCGGGCGTTTGGCTTTAAAAACTACTGGGTATCAGGAGGCGGTTTATGGTGCGGCAATGGTGCTCATTTCATGAATGGCATCACCCATGCTGCCTGGTCAATAATCCCTGACTGGAACTATAACAACTATACTCTTTACTTTGGCTGCTCAAAAGGGCATGGTGCTGGTCACGCTGCCCTGCAAACGTCACAATTTGTGGCAGATGCCCGGGCCAGGGGAATGAAAGCGGTGGTGTTTGATCCCTATCTCTCCACCCAGGCCTCCAAAGGGCATGAATGGGTTCCGATCAAGGTGGGAACCGATGCAGCCGCAGCCCTGGGCATGATTAATGTGATCATCAATGAGCTGAATTCCTGGGATGCGGAATATCTGAAACTAAAAACCAATGCCCCATATCTGATCAAGGCCGATGGGCACTACCAAAGGGACAAAAAAACCAACAAGCCGCTGATATGGGATCCGGTAGACAAAAAGGCCAAACCATTTGACAGCAAGTCCATAAAAGATTATGCCCTGCTGGGATCTTACAAGGTAGATGGAAGCAAATGTCAACCTTCTTTTCAGCTCTTTAAAGACCACCTTAAGAAGGAATATCCGCTGGATAAGTGTTCGGAGATAACCTCAGTGCCAGAAGAGACCCTACGCCGTGTGGCCAAGGATTTTCTGGATCATGCTCAAATTGGCAGCACCATTACCATTCAGGGCAAACAACTGCCATTAAGACCATCGGCAGCCATCTTTTTCAGGGGCAGCCAGGGTCATACCAATTCCGGCTGGACCTGCCTCTGTATCGATCTGCTGAATCATGTGGTGGGCGCTGCTGATGTTCCAGGAGGATCGATGGGACATGGCCCACCGGTTTCAATGGGTCATCCTGATACAGGAAAACCCGACACGGTACCCTATCCGTGCGATGATGGCTTAATGGTAGTAAAAGGCTGGGTCTATGATCATAAACCCTATCCGTTAAGAGAACCTGGTCCGCCCAAAAGGTTGGACCTGCAGGATATGTTCCCCTGCTCGGTTTATAACGCTTTCACCATTATGTCTGAAGATTGGGAGAAGTATCTGGAGACATTTAAAATAGACTATCGTCCGTCGGTGATGATCAATTTCGGATCCAACTCGGTGATGACCATGGGTAATGCTGAGCAGATAACAGAAAACTTTTTGAAAAAATTTGAGTTTATATTCTCATTCAATATTTACCACAATGAATTCACCGAAGCTGTGGCAGATGTAGTATTGCCTGATGCCTGCTTCCTGGAACGATACACGCCATGCGTAACATTTCCATCTACATTCTGTCATCCGACAGGTATGGATGAATGGGTATGGCAGATCCGCCAACCGGTAGTAGAACCCTTGTATGAGCGGCGCGACTTCAATAAGGTCATGCTGGAGCTTTCAAAAAAACTGGGCATTCAGGATAAATACCTGCAGGCCATCAATGGCATTATCCCGGTTCGCTATGGCGGAGAGATGGATAAAAAATATGAACTTGATCCCAAGAAGAATTATTCCTGGGAACAGATCTGCGATAACGTGCTCAAAGATCGGCTGGGAGATAAAAAAGGCCTAAAGGCACTGATGAAGACGGGCCTGGAAAAATGGCCGACCAAGGTTGAAGAGATGTACTGGCGCTGGTTTGTTCCTGTCAGGATTCCCATTTACTTTGAGTTTTTTCTCGATGCCGGTAAAAAACTGGGCAAGGTATTGAAAAGTTTCGGCAGGGAGGACATGTTTGACCTCTCCTACTATGAGCCGCTGGCGCAATGGAATCCCTGTCCTTCTCATACCATGGATAACAAAGAGTATGACTTGTGGGCCTTCTGCTGGCGGCCTTCGTTTCATACCCAGTCTTCCTCCCAGAACAACCCCTGGCTCGACGAGATTTCATCGGAGGATCCATTTGTATACTTGATCCAGCTCAATGAAGAAGCAGCACTGAAGAAAGGAATTGCCGACAACGATCTCATCTGGATTGAGAACTCGATCGGAAAACGGATTAAGGGCCATGCCCGGCTGATCCAAGGATTGCACCCCGAACATGTGTGCGTTGCCGGCTGTCATGGGCATTGGGCCAAGGGAACACCGGTTGCCAAAGATAAAGGGATATTTTTTGACGATCTGATCATTGTTGATGAAGCCCATACCGACGCCCTGACTCAGGGTACGGATGCCTGTGTCAAGGTGAAAATTTATAAATGTGAGGAGGCATCATGAAAAAATATGGTTTTGTTATTGATCTAAAAAGATGCTTCGGGTGTTACACTTGTACTGTTGTCTGCAAAGCGGCAAACCACACGCCCCAGGGGATTCAGTTCGCCAAATGCATTCAGGGGGAGATTGGCCAATATCCATCTGCCTTGAGGCAGATGCTGCCTACCCTGTGTATGCAATGTGAAGATCCGGAATGCCTGAAGGTGTGTCCGACCGGCGCAACTGAACAGAATGAATACGGTGTGGTAACTGTGGACCAAAATAAATGCATGGGATGCAAATATTGTATGCAGGCCTGCCCCTATGGTCAACGTCACACCGTGGAAGAGTGGCAAACTTACTTTCCTGATGCTGAAGAAGGTGAACTGGACACCTACCAGGCATATGCCAAGAAAAAATGGGAAGAAAAATATGGCTACGGTGTGGCTGCCAAATGCGATTTCTGTTTTGATCGCGTCCAGGAAGGGAAACAACCAGCCTGTGTTGAGGCCTGCCCGGCCAAGGCACGGTATTTTGGTGATTTAAACGATCCGGAAAGCGAGATTTCCATTTTAATCAGAAGAGAGAGGGGTTTTCAACTCAATCCTGAGTTTGGTACCGACCCTAACGTTTTTTATTTACTAGCGAGGTGAAACAATGGAAACACAATTAAAAACTCAAACAAAATGGCGCTGGATTATTGCCATTTACCTGTTTACCGCCGGACTGGGTGGCGGAGCTTATCTCACTGGTGTTATTGCTGATATTCTCAAATGGGATGTCCTTATCTCTAAAATTGGCATTACCATCGGATTTCCATTCGTTTTCGTTGGCACCATATTTCTAATAGCTGACCTCGGTAAGCCTATCAATTTCTGGCGAGCCTTTATGAAACCCGGAACATCGTGGATTGCCCGTGGGACTCTGATAATCTCATTTTTCATGATATTAAATTTCCTCCATTTCATTTTCTGGATCTGGCCCTTTGCCAACACCCTGGAAAACGCGGTCGGCCTTCGTCATTTACTGGGAATAGTCACGGCAATATTTGCCATAAGCACAATGGTATATACAGGGATTTTGCTGGCTGCTTCCAGGCCTCTGGCATTTTGGAGCACAGCCATACTGCCCATGCTGTTCCTGGTATCTGCATTCTCCACCGGAATTATGGCTGTTTTATTGGCATCAACCATTGCCGGTGCTGAAAATGGACTATTGACACTGGAAAAATTTGATATACTCCTGCTGGCAGCGGAGGTTTTTGTATTAATCTTCTATTTGCAAGCCACCCATCGGGTGCCGGAATCGAGAGCTTCGGCGCGGGTGGTTCTGCGTGGAGAAGTTGCCATGTTATTCTGGTTTGGAGTTGCCTTAATTGGTATTCTTGTTCCACTGACACTAGAGATCCTGGGTGTATTTGTGCTCACCGGTAGTATGGCAAAGGTTGCTGTAATTGTGGCAACCGTATGCGGGATTTTCGGCGGTTTCATTTTGAGACAGGTCGTTCTTGCGGGCGGAATTCATGCAGCACTTAAAGCTGGCCGTTTTGAATATGGGATAACCAACGTTTAAGACAATACTTTTTTAGAAAATTGTGGGCGGACATCTTAAGCCAATAATTGATGTCTAGATAAAATTTGCCAAAGGATAAGAATACCCAAAAATAGTAGGGATTATGTAATAAAGATGGAGAAAAACAATGGATGAGTCTATAAAAAACCTAAAATATTTCCTCAGCCCCAGGAGTATCGCCATCATTGGTGCATCGGCAAACTTTAACAGCATAAGCGGAAAACCCCTGCGCTTTTTAAAAGAACATGGGTATAAAGGAGACATATTCCCAATAAATCCAAAGTATGAGGAACTGGGAGGATACACATGCTATAAGAGTGTCCTGGATGTGCCTGGCACCATTGATCTTGCTCTCATTGCAGTCAACTATAAACTTGTTCTTCCCATGCTGCAACAATGCGTTGAAAAAGGAGTTAAATTCACCTCTGTCTTCAGTTCGGGATTTGCCGAATCCGGCAACGAGGGCAAAGAGATGCAGCGGGAAATTGCCGAGCTGGCAAAAACCTCGGGAATGAGGGTTTGCGGCCCCAATTGTCAGGGATCGGTTGGTTTAAAAGACCACGCCATTGGCGGTTTTAGCGCTTCATTGGGCGTCAAACCCCTTCTTCTCGGACCGATTGGTTATGTTACCCAGAGCGGTGCCTTGGGTTACTCTATTTTCAGCCTGGCCCAGGAATCTGGAGTGGGCTTCAGTTATGTGGCCAGTACCGGCAATGAGGTGGATTTACATACCCTCGATTTCATGGAATATATGTTGGAAGATCCGGATACCAAGATGGTTATCAGTTATCTGGAAGGGATCAAGGACGGCAAACAATTCCTGCGATTGGCTGACCGGGCCCTGGAATTGGCAAAACCCCTGGTAACATTAAAAGTAGGGCGTTCGGAAGTGGGTCAGAAAGCAGCCTCATCTCACACCGGGTCTTTAACCGGCTCAGACACGGTCTGTGATGCATTTTTCAGACAAAAGGGAATTATACGTGTGGATGACATTGAAAATATGATTGATATTGCCGCACTCATGCAACGAATTCCATCTTTGCCTGCTGGTAACAGGATCGGCATTATCACCACATCAGGCGGTGGCGGCATCCTGGTAGCTGATGAGGCAGTGGCATTAAACCTGGATATCACGGAACTGGATGATAAAACCAAAGAAACCATTATGTCGGTGATTCCATCTTATGGTTCAGCCCTCAATCCGGTCGACATTACCGCTCAGGTGATCAATGAGGCTGATGATTTTAAAAAAGTACTGGAAGTAATGGTGGATCATGATAAAATCGATGCCCTGGTCATTGTCATTACCCAGATAACCGGGGAATCGGGACGCCGTATGGCAGAAGACATTGTGAAGATTTGCAAACTCACAGACAAACCCATAACCATTGCCTGGACAACCGGGGACAATCTGGTTGGCGACAACCTGCAGATCCTGAGCCAGGGGGGAGTACAGATTTACAAATCACCGGTGCGGGCAATAAGGGCCATGGGTGCGCTGATGAATTACAGCACCTTCAGAAATGGACATCTGTCGAGGATTGGCAAACATGATCCCCTATCCATTTCCGAAAAAACACAAGAACATGTTCAAACCCTGCTCAGGGAGGCGAAACAAAACCTTACTGAGCATCAGGGCAAAGAATTATTGGCTCAATATGGCATACCGGTCACCAAAGAGGAAGTGGCCACATCTGCAGAACATGCTTTGAAAATAAGCGAGTCCATCCCCTTTCCGCTCGCTTTAAAGATTGATTCTCCAGATATTTTGCATAAAACGGAAGCCGGTGGACTAAAATTGAATATCAATAATCAAGAAGAATTGATGACTGCCTACAATGAGGTATTGGTCAATGCAAAAAATTATAATCCTCAAGCTCACATAAACGGCGTGCTCATTCAGGAGATGGTTCTGGGCGGTACAGAGGTTATTATTGGCTTAAAAAATGATCCACAGTTTGGCCCAACCATCATGTTTGGCCTGGGCGGGATTTTTGTGGAGATTCTTAAGGATGTCTCCTTGCGGGTGGCCCCCATCACCAAAGATGATGCCCTGGAGATGATTCAGGAAATAAAGAGTTACAAGATTCTTGCCGGCGCCAGAGGTAGAGAGAAAGCTGACATTAACGCCATTGCCGATGTGCTGGTCCGGGTGAGCAAGATGGCAATAGATTTGGAGGCTCAAATCGCTGAACTGGATATCAACCCGCTGCTGGTTCTCCCGGAGGGTCAGGGAGTACGGGTGGCAGACGCACTGGTAATAAAAAAATGAAGCCGTCTGCTCCCCCTTCATCAGGGTAGTACCATGACTGTAAAGGGGTGGCAGAATACTTATGCTGCCAAACTTGTATCAGTTGAAGAAGCCCTGACCCAGATCCGAAATGGTCAAACCATATTTATCGGTTCAGGTTGTGCTGAGCCCCTTTTACTTACCGATGCCCTGGCCACAATGGCCTCCAAATTCTGGGATCTTCAGGTCATCCACCTGATTGCTCAGCAGGAATCAAAACTGGCCAGACCGGAGCTGGTTAACAGTTTTCGCTATAACACTTTTTATATTGGCCGGGGTCTGGCAACAGCCGTGGCCAACGGCACTGCGGACTATACACCTATAAATGTCAGCCGGCTTCCGCAATATATGAAAAAAAACATTATCTCGGTCAATGTGGCCATTATCCAGGTTTCACCTCCTGATGAGAGCGGACTCTGCAGCCTGGGAATCTCGGTTGACGCGGTAAAGGCTGCCGTGAAGAACGCGGATCTGGTGATTGCCCAGGTGAATGAAGCCATGCCCGTTACCGAGGGAGACTCCAAAATATCTATAGACAACATCAATTGTCTGGTGGAAGGTACCAGTCCCCTCATTGTGGCTCCGCCCCAGGAACTTGATCCTGTTTCCCTGACCATTGGTCGCTATGTGGCCAATCTTATAGAAGACGGCATGACATTACATTTGGATACCAGTGTGATCAGCGCGGCAACCATGCGTTACCTGGATACCAAAAAGGATTTGGGAATTCACACAGACATTTTGACTGATGAAATTTTTCGCCTGATAGAAACGGGTGTGGTCACCAATAAAAAGAAGGGCTTTAAACGGGGCAAAACAGTAGCAACATTGGTAATGGGATCCGAGAAATTATATCGGGCAGTGAATCGCAATGTCAACATAGAAATTCACCCGATCGATATGGTGAGTGATCCTTTTGTTATTGCCAAAAACAACAAAATGGTAGCTGTAATCTCTATTGATAAGATGGAGCTCAGCGGCATGCCCTGGGCTGATATTGACGAGGCTACACATATCCATACTTTGCCAAGTACCATGGACTTCATTTACGGCTGCCACCGATCCAGGAATGGTTTTACTATTCTTGCATTAAAATCAACCACGCCGGACGGCAACGAATCCCAGATCATGGGGGAAATGGTGGGTAAGGGCGTTTCCTTCAGCCGGGCTCGGGTAGATTTTGTTGTCACAGAATACGGTTCTGCCTATCTAAATGGATTGAGCTACCGCGAGAGAGCGATAGCCCTGATATCAATCGCTCATCCCAAGTTTCGCCAACAGCTTCTGGAGGAGGCCAAGCGCTTTAATTATGTCAGCAAAAAACAGACCATCACCACAGCATCTGAATCAGGGATGGTCTATCCCCACCACTATGAGTGCACCTACAACTTTAAGGATGGATTGGAGGTTTTTTTTCGCCCCATCAAACCGAGCGACGCCCGCCGGCTCCAGCTTATGTTCTATTCCCTGTCGGCTGAAACCATACGCATGAGATATCATGCATCGATAAAAAAACTGACCAATGAAATGGCCCATTTGTTGTCAAATATAGACTATTCCATGGATATGGCTATTGTGGGTTTGGTAGGGCCCCGCGAAAACCCCAGAATTATCGCTGAAGGCAGGTATACCTTCAATCCAGGCAATAGAATGGGAGAGTTTGATATCATTGTGCACGATGATTTCCAGAGATATGGAATCGCTATTTTTCTCGCCAACTATTTGAATAAAATTGCATATACATCGGGATTATCAGGTGTATATGCAGAGGTTATTCCCCATCATCCCGGAGCCATGGGTCTCCTGAATAAAGCCTGGCCCACAGCAAAAAAACACTATGAGGGCGGCATCTGCACCTTTGTCGTCAAATTCCCCGAACAGGATGTCAGCCGCCCTAAGGGGAGCTTTGTGATTTACTCCGGCAGGTTCAGTGATTATTCGTACGGGGAGGAACATCCCTTTAAAACAGACCGGGCCAGGAAAACCTTAACCCTCATCAATAAACAGGGTTATTTGAATGAACCATGGATGCGAGTCGTTGAACCGAAGATAATTCCCAGGGAACAACTCACTGAATCTCACGATCCGGCATATATTGAAGCCCTTGAAAAAGCCAATTCAGGTATCATGGAGAAGGATTTTCTTAAGTTTAATCTGGGTGGGGATTCCTGCCCGGTTTTTCGCGGACTTTTTGATTACGTTCTCCTCTATTCATCAGCCACAATAACCGGTGTTGACCTGATCATTAAAGAAAAAGCCAATATTGTGTTTAACCTGGTCGGGGGATTCCATCATGCCAGCCGTTCATTTGCTGAAGGATTCTGTTATGTAAATGACGTTATAGTGG
>CBFDCH010000033.1:0-9963 GCA_965603235.1 uncultured bacterium
AACAATGGTTGTTAGCGATTTCTGTTTTTCTACCTGGAGTATCATCTCCTGGGTTTTGGTTAGCTCTTCCATGGCCTTCCTCAGTCTGATGTTGGTGTTATCCAATTCCCTGGTTCTTTGTTTCACCTCTTTTTCCAGGTTTTTTTTTTCTGATTCCAGTTCCTGCATCATGCTTTCCACTCTCGCACCCATCTCGTTAAAGCCATCCACCAGGGGATTTGCGGCAAGACTGGTCAGGCGTAAAGACATTTGGCCGTTAATGAACATAGTAAAACCATTATCCAGGGCGATCAGGATTTTCTGTTTTTGTCTGATAGACAGAAAGAGATGAATCACTATCCCTGCCGACAAAAAGAGAACTGCCAATGTTAAGTAGAATTCAATTTTCATTTTATTTAAATAAACACAGATTTTATACCAAATGGTGGTAAATATCAAGTTTAGTGCCCGCTTGGCAGGAGTCGTCATTTATTTTTTTATTGAAAAATTAAAAGCAATTCACTAAAATTGAGAGTGATACAAATCAATCTCCAATGAGGTGAAAAATTATGGATTTTAAACCAAAGAGGTTAAGTTTTTTTCTTATACTGGTAGTGTGTTGTCTGTCGCTGTTGTTGCCAGCAGTTGATCGGAATCATGATAGCAGCGAGGAGGCCGAGGGTTGTACCAGTATTATGGTTGGTAAGCTCGCAACTATTGACGGGTCGACCATCACTTCTCATTCGTGTGACAGTACCACCGACCGCACCTGGATCAATGTGGTACCCGGAAGAAGATATAAACCAGGTGCGATGTGTAAAATTTATGTTGATTCAAAAAGGACAAAAGGTCCGGGAGACTCAAACCGCAAAGTAATTGGAGAGATTCCACAGGTTGCAGTCACATACTCATATATAAATACAGCTTATGCTGTGATGAATGAACACCAACTGGCTATTGGTGAAACCACAATTGGCCAGAATAGAAAATTGAGAACCATACAGGGAATCATTGATTGTCCGGAACTTTACCGGTTGGTGCTGGAGCGGGCAAAAACGGCCAGGGAAGCCATAAAAATTGCCGATGAACTCACCAAGGAATATGGCTATAATGATACCGGGGAATGTTTTACCTTTGCTGATCCGCATGAAACCTGGCATTTTGAGATTTTTGGTCCGGGATTTGGTCGCAAGGGCGCAATTTGGGCTGCGGTTAGAATTCCGGATGATCATGTGGGAGTATCGGCCAATGCCAGCCGGATCCGTGAGTTGAATCTGGCTGACCGGGAAAATTACCTGGCATCCGCCAACATCAAGGAGAGGGCAAAGGAGCTTGGTTTATGGGATTCAAAATCGGGAAAACCATTTGAGGTTTGTTACGCCTTTGGCAACCGCCACCGTATGTCATCCCGGAGACGTGAATGGATGGTCCTTAAAAGTGTTGCCCCTTCATTGAAACTTCATCCCAATGATGAAAATTTTCCCATGTCAGTGAAAGCTGAAAAAAAGTTGTCCGTTCAGGATGTGCTGGCTATCTTCAGAAACCATTTTCAGGAAACTCAGTTTGATTTTACCAAATCGTTAATCACCGCAAACAGGCGGGGTGAGCGGGGCGTGAGTCCTGTTTCCTGCCCTTTTTTTAACCGGGAATTGATGAAACTAATGGGAATTAAGGGTGAACGGAGTATTGCCTGTCAGCGAGCCACCTACCTGCAGGTCACCCAGAGCAGGTCCTGGCTGCCGAATGCTATAGGTGGTGTGGTATGGTTGGGATATGACAATCCGGAAACCACTCCACACACACCCTTTTATTGCGGTATCAGCAAAATGCCTGCCTCCTACATGGTTGATGGTAGAAGGGAGTTCTCGAGGAATTGTGCCTGGTGGGCCTTCAGAAGGGTAAGCCAGCTGGCAAAATTCCGTTGGCAACCAATGAGCAAAGATATACAAAAAGTATGGCAGGAGATTGAAAATACCCTTTTTTCAAAGCAGGAGGAGTATGAGAAGAAAATATTGAAAGAATTTCGTAAGAATCCTAAAAAAGCTCGCCATCTGCTCACAAAATACTGTCTTGAACAGGCAAACCATGCCGTTAACCGGTACTGGAAACTTGGGGATGAACTTTGGACAAAATATACCAATTATTTTTAGAAAAATATATTTAGATTTACTATTGCATGTCTCTTTCGTTTAAGTTATATTACATTTTTCTAAGGGAATAGCTAAAACGTAAAAAAATGACATTTAACGTTCTTTTTACTGATGAAGTGTGATGGTATACTATAAATCGAGGGCAAAGTGAAACAAGACAAAATTAAAATTGCACTCTCAGGCATTGGAAACTGTGCCAGTTCTCTTATTCAGGGAATATCCTACTATCAAAAAAAGTCTGCTCAAGAGGCCATTGGCCTCATGCATTGGGATTTGGGCGGCTATACTCCCGGAGACATTCAGGTAGTGGCTGCCTTTGATGTTGACAAACGCAAGGTGGGTCTTGATCTAGCTGAAGCTATTTTTGCCAAACCGAATTGCACCCAGGTATTTTGCCAGGAAGTGGAATCCACTGGCGTTAAGGTTACAATGGGGAAAATTCTTGACGGATATGCAGAGCATATGAAGAAATATGATGAAGATTCCAGTTTTATTCTGGCCGATCATCCCCAGATCGAAAAAGAGGATCTGGTAGAGGTATTGAAAAAATCGGGGGCTGAAATTTTATTGAATTATTTACCTGTTGGTGCTGAAGAAGCCTCTAAATTTTATGCTGAGTGCGCTCTGGAAGCGGGTATTGGTTTAATCAACAATATCCCGGTGTTTATTGCCAGTGACCCGGATTGGGCGGCAAAATTTAAGGCCAGAGGAGTACCAGTAATTGGCGATGATATCAAGGCTCAGCTTGGAGCAACCATTGTGCATAGGGTTTTGACTAACCTTTTTCAGAAGAGAGGGGTTAAATTGGAGCGAACATACCAGTTGAATACCGGAGGTAACACAGATTTTTTAAATATGCTGGATCATTCTCGCTTGTCCTCAAAGAAAGTGTCAAAGACAGATGCGGTTCAGTCTATGCTGAGCAAAAAACTGGAGGATAAAAACATCCATATCGGTCCCAGTGACTATGTGGCCTGGCAGAAAGACAACAAGATTTGTTTCCTGCGCATGGAGGGAAAACTATTTGGTGATATTGACATGAATCTTGAGCTGCGATTATCTGTTGAGGATTCGCCCAATTCCGCCGGTGTAGCCATTGATGCCATTCGCTGTTGTAAACTGGCGTTGGAAAGGGGTATCTCTGGACCCATTTACTCCCCTTCCGCTTACTTCATGAAACATCCTCCCAGGCAATTCCCGGATGATGAGGCCTTTCATATGATTGAGGAATTTATTGCTGGCGAGCGGATGGAATAAGTTTTATTTTCCGATTAACAAAGTTAAAAAAAGGAACTATTTTGCAGCACAAAACCGTTAGAAAATGTCTGATTATCGCAGCCGGCCAGGGCAGCCGCCTGATTGAAATGGGCCAGCCCAAACCCTTGATCAAACTAGGAAATATGACCTTGCTTGAGCGAGTAATAGCCTTAAACCGGGAAGTGGACATTTCAGAGTTTTACGTGGTAACCGGATTTCAGCGGGAAAAAATTGACACCTATCTCCAAAACCTGGCAAAATCGTTGAGAATAAAAGTTCAATGTATATACAATCCTGATTGGCAGCGGGAAAATGGACTTTCAGTCCTGACAGCCAGGGATTTTTTAAAGGAGCCTTTTTTTTTAATGATGGCCGATCATATTTTTGATACTGACATTCTTAGGATCCTTAAGGACCATCCACCGCAGCAGGGGGAGGCTGTACTGGCCGTTGATTTTCGCGTCCGTGATAATCCCCAGGTAGACCTTGAGGATGTGACCAAAGTATGGGTGGAAGGGAGCAGGTTAAAAGCAATCGGTAAAAACCTGGAGCGGTATAACGGTTTTGATACTGGTTTGTTCTTCTGTACGCCAGTCGTTTTTAAGGCGCTGGAGGAAAGCTCAACCATGAACAATGATACCTCACTCTCCGGAGGTATTCGTCAACTGGCCGGCAGAGAAAAAGTGGGTGTGGTAGATATCGGCAACCGTTTCTGGATTGACGTGGATGATCCAGCTGCCTTTGTTAAGGCGCAAAAATTGGTAGTATCACAAAATGTCACTTGAGGTGTTGCAAGATGCAGGCTTTGATTGTAGAATAAATTGAGCCCGTCAAGCGGGTTTAGTGACCGAAAATGAAGCGTAAAGTAAAAACATTGATTTATGTGACGGTTGTCGCCATTTTTCTGTTGCTGGTTTTGACACCACACACCTTATACAGCCGCGCCGGAGATAAGTCGCTGAAATTTAGCCTGCGCAAGGCAATAGACACTGCCATGGCCAAAAATCCCCTGGCCAAAACTTTCCGCATTGTGGTGGCCCGGGCCAGGTTAAATTTAAAGCAGGTACAGCAACAAAGAATGGTCCCCAAACTCGATCTGTCTATGAAAACCGGGTTGGTGCCTGAAGCAAGGGGAGATATATTTGGCTCACCCGACAAACAATCGGACCTTGACGGCTGGGGACCCTTTTATAAAGTTGAGTTAAAGGTTGTGCAGCCCCTATTCACTTTTGGAAAAATTTCCACCGCTGCCAGAGCTGCTGGAATCACCATAGACCTGGCTTCCAATAAGGAGAAGTCAGATATTGAAAAGTTCAAAATGCAGATAATAAATTCTTATTGGACATTTGCTTCTGCCGGTAAAGCCGGGGTGATGGCCCGGGACCTGAGAAAAAGCTACCTCAAATTGCTGGCAGAGGTGAAGAAGAAACTGAATGATCCCGAATCCGAGGTGGATGATACGGACCTTCTGGAGGTGGTGAGTAACCAGTATCAAATAGAGGATATTTTCCTTAAAACCCTTCAGGGGGTGAGCATCAGCCAGCAAGCTTTTAATATAGGCCTTGGTTTACCGCTGAAAAGCAAAACAGAGGTCCTGGCTGAACCTCCTCCGGTTATGGATCTTAACGAGGAGGGTTTTGCCATGGTTTTGTCAGACTCTCTACAAAAACATCCGACTCTTAAGGGACTGCAACTGGTACGGTCTGCCCTGGAAGCCAAAAAGAAATTTGTTCTGAGCCAAAAAAAACCGGTTGTGTACCTGGCTGCCGGATTTGCTGTTGCCTATGCCCCGCACCGCTCCAATCAAAGCAATCCCTTTGTTTATGATCCTTTCAACTATGCGGGTGTGGGAGCCTTTTTAGGATTTGAGTGGGATTTGAATGACCTGCGGCCCAATTACGAATCCCAGCGATTGGCCCTGGAAAAAGAGGCGGTTACAGGAAAATTGAGCTTGTTGCGGGACATGATAAAGCTGGAAATCGGCAAGGCTTTTGCGGATGTAAACAGGCTTCAAAAATTGCTGCATCAGGTCAGAATCTCCTTAAAAGCAGCCAAAACCTGGTTACGCCTCAGCATGGACAATTGGGGAATGGGGATTGGTGAGGTGAATCGAATTATTAAAGCTTACAATGCCTACTATCAACTGAGAGGAATTGAAATAAGAAGAGAATATGATCTAAACATTGCTTTGGCCAAATTTGCTTATATGCTGGGCAACATTGATTTGTATTCGCAATGGGTGGAACATGAAAAAGTTTTTATTCGCTAAGGCGAGCCTGGTTTTTATAATAGTATTGGTGATAACGAGTCAGGGTATGAGGGGACAAAATTCTCCTCTTCAGATTATCAAGAAGTCCAATCAGAAAGTATTGGACATTTTCAGTAAGAATATTAAAATGACCAAAGATGCAGAGGACTTGATATTTAAGATAATTGACGGTGTGACTGATTTCTCCGCTCTTTCCCGGAGTGTAATTGAACAATTCTGCCGTAAATTGTCTAAAACGGAGTGTCAGCAATTTGATCGGGTCTTTCAAAAGTTATTACGAATCTCTTCCATAAAAAAATTGGGGCGGTATCGGGCCGATCGTTTCGATTATCAGGGTGAGGAGATCAATGACAACCAGGCTGTGGTTAAGACCATTGCCCATTACAAGGAGGACCGGGTTCAACTGGACTACCAGCTGGAAAAACGGGGAAATACCTGGAAAATCGTCAATTATATTGTAGACGATGTGGATACAATCCGTAACTATAAAAAACAATTTGTCCGTCTCTTTGCCCGTTCTACTTTGAATAAAATTATTGAACGTCTGCAGATTAGGATCCGATCCTATGACCAGGAAAGCGAAAATTAGTCGGAATTTACAGGATTTTCAATGAGTTTAACCAACAACCCCATAGGGGAGAACCAAAACATCTTCAGCAGATTCTATCGATCAATTATATCCAGGATTTGTTCTTCAGCCATACGGCGGCCCTTTTTACTCTTGCTGCTGACAGCCCTGGTTACCGTGCCGGCAATCATTCATCTGAATAAGATAAGGATAGAAACCAATCTGATTCGCCTGCTGCCCAGGCATAGTAAGGCGGCGTTTTTCACAAAAAAATTGGAAAAGGTTGTCAGTGACGGCGGTCATTTTACAGTTCTATGTGAAGGTGAGGATCCAACCCTACTGAACCGGGCTCATCTCTATTTGGTGGAACACATTCAATCATTAAAGGGTGTTCGCTCGGTTGACTACCAATGGCCTCTGGATTTCATTAAAAAATACCGCTATTTGTTGATCCCGGTCGATTATCTGGATCGCATTTCAAGAGAGTTGACCAGGTGGGAAGCTGAAGTGAATCCCTTTGTTGAATATATTGAGGCGGATGAAACATTTGCCGACCGGGAGGAAGGCAAGGACCTTGATATCCTCTTACAACAATACAGTCACCTCTCCCGCTATCACCAGAGTGTGGATGGTAAAATAAGGGGAATTCTGGTTCGAACCAGCCAGGGTATTGGCAGCCTGGGAAAAATCAGGCGGCTTTTTTTCCAGTTGGAAGAAATCACTCAAACAGCGGCGAAGAAATTTGGCGTTTGGGCTGGAGTGGGGGGGTCTCATCGAAACAAGCTGGATGAGTACGATCTGATAACTTCAGATCTGAATCGCTCCGGCCTGATTGCTTCTCTATTGATCTTATTTATTTTACTCATTAGTTTCCGCTCAGTTGCTGTGGTTGTTGTCGTTCTATTACCCCTTGGAGTGGGATTGATATGGGCCTTTACCCTGGTGCCCTTTACTGTGGGATCATTGAATCTCATTACCGCCTTTTTACTATTGATTCTTTTTGGCATGGGAGTTGACTATTCTATCCATCTGGTCAAACGTTTCCAAATGGAAATCTGTTCGAAACCGTTGTCTGAAGCCATGCTGGAGACATTTACCTCAACCGGTTCATCGGTATTAATCTCCGGATTAACCACAGCCCTGGCCCTGTGCGTTCTGATTATTTCTGATTTTCGAGGTTTTTCCGAGTTCGGTATTATCTGTTCAACCGCAGTAGGTATGGTCCTGCTGGCCATGTTCCTGGTTTTACCGTCAACAATGGTCGTGGCATACCGATTAAAACTGCTAAAGCCCCGGGACAAAGGTCTTAAAAGAGTTTTTCTTGCCAGGCGCTGGCAGACCCTGGCTCTGCTCGTATTGATAGTAGTCGCTTCATATCTTCTGGTATTTCGACTCGGTTTTGACCTAAATTTTCGCAATCTCCAGTTCACCAAGGAGACCTTCAAAAAATCCACAATAGTAAAGGAGAGGCAGAGTATGGTGTATTCTGGATCAATGTCCCCAGGCGCCATTTATCTGGCCGAAAACCTGTCTGATCTCGATTCCTTAACTCAGGTTTTGGCTGCCAACAAGGATGCCAGGGGAGATGAAACCAATCTGGGCAGGGTTCGCAGTCTCAGAGATTTTGCCCCAACTGAAGCGACACTAAAAACCAGACTGGCATTTATTGAAGACATCAAGGAGCAGGTGCAGGGACGCTGGGTGGAAAAAATAGAGGACGAAGACAAAAAACGCCTCATCCGGGATTTTAAAGAGTGGACGGTATTGACAAGGGGTCCATCTATATCTGAGGTGCCGCAGTTCTTCAGGAACGGTTATTTGGCAAAGGATGGATCGGGTCAGATGTTGTTAACCATTCATCCCAGGTTTGACCGCAAGGATGGGCGCAACGCCATGGCCTTTACGCAAGAATTGTATGATCTGAAGTTGCCTCCTGGAGTTCGCGGCCCAATTGGAGAAACCGCGGTTTTTGCGGAAACCCTCTGGGTAGTCACTGGAGAGGGATTGTGGTTAACATTGCTGACCGTACTTGGGGTGTTGTTGCTGGTTTGGCTAAACCGCGGCTCATTGAGAGATGCTCTCTGGATTCTATTTCCTTTAACTGCAGGTGTTGTTCTCACCTTCGGCATCATGGTTGTGTTAGGACTAAAATTAAACTTCTTCAATGTGGTTGTGATTCCCGCCCTGTTTGGCATGGGGGTTGACCTCGGCGTCCACTATTACAGACGCTGGCTGGAGAAGGGGGGAGATACAGTTGGTACCCTGAAGGAATTGTTTGAACCGCTGTCTGTAACCACCATAACGACAATGCTGGGGTATTCCGGGATGGTTTTTGCCCGCCACCCCGGGATTCAATCGATTGGTATTGTCGCCTGTCTGGGTTTGAGCCTCATCTGGATGACATCATTGGTGATGCTACCGGGCATATTTGCCTGGGTTCCGAAGAAATTTCTTGGCAATAGGTTGTGATGAGTGGTCTTAAAAGAAACCCGCGGCCTCGAATAGGAATCATCTCCGATGAACGTTTCCCTTTCCAGGGAACCAATACTCAGCAAATATTAAAGAATGCAGCTGCCCTGTCTGCTGCAGGGCTTGCGGTTGAAATCATTGTCCCGCTTCAGCTACAGGCAATGGGTCAAACAACCCGCTCATATGTGGACAGTATCCATAAATATTATCACTTAAGTTCGCCGGTAAAAATAAGGCAGGTTCTCGGAATTCCAGCCAAAATTTTTCGTTTTGAAAAAATCACCCATGGGCTGGTCGCTCCGTTTTATCTTCTTTTCAAAGGTTTTGATCTGGCTTATACACGTAACCGTTTACCATTTTTGCTATCCTTAATGCTTGGCAAAAAGGTTATCTTTGAAACCTACCGCTGCCTCTCCACCGCCCAGCCTGTGTTTGCAAAAATATTAAAAAAGCTGGCCCGTATACCCAACTTCATTGGTGTGATTGCCCACAGTCAGATTGCCGCAAACTCCATTCGCAGCGCAGGAGTACCAACCGAGAAAATAAAGGTGATACATAATGGGTTTGATCCACGGGATATGGAACCGGTCCTTGGCAAACCGGAAGCCAGAGTTAGATTGGGATTGACAATCGATCAAACCCTGGTTGTGTATGCCGGCAATATGGGGAAAAACAAGGGGATTGAGAGCGTGATAACCATGGCTAAAGAGGCATCATCCATTACTTTTGTCATGGTTGGAGGTACCCCGGAGCGCTTGCAGGTTTTGCAAGGTGAAGCCAGACAAAAAGTGGTGAATAACATCTTGTTTTTAGGCAGAAAATCAATTTCAGAGGTATCCAATTACCTGTATGCTGCTGACCTTCTACTAATACCGCCAAGCTCGGCACCATTATATCTCTTTGGCAAAACCGTACTACCCTTTAAAACCTTCATATACCTGGCTGCCGGGAGGCCCATTCTTGGCCCTGATACACCGGATTTAAAAGAGATTCTGAGCCACGGAGAAAATGCCTGGCTGGTTGCGGCCGATCAGCCGATTCAGGCAGCCAGGGCCCTGATAAAAGTGCTGCAAAATCCCCGGCTCACCAATAGTATGGCCAGCCAGGCCCTGAAGACAGCATCGCTTTTCACCTGGGAAACCCGGGCAAAAAAGATTGCCACTTGGATTCAAAAAATCCTCAATGGCGGTTGACAGAGTGTAAGAAATGACCATAATAGAAAAATGAAACGGAATAAAAGTCGTCTGCCGCTGGCCTTTCGCCGGCCAAAA
>CBFDCH010000034.1:0-9947 GCA_965603235.1 uncultured bacterium
AATAGCAAAAATATTCGCTTTGGCTGGTTTGATACGATCGATGATTATGAAGTAGCCGAATCACTATTACAGGCCGCTGAGAATTGGGGTAAGGAGATGGGCATGGAGACAATCACCGGACCCCAGGGCTTCACCGACCTCGATCCCGAGGGCATGCTGGTTGAGGGATTTGATCAATTGGCTACCATCGCGGTCTACTACAACCACCCTTATTATCCTGAGTTCGTCAAGAAATACGGCTTTGAGAAAGAGATTGATTATGTGGAATATAAAACCATGGTTCCCCATGAAGAGGGCATTCCGGAAAGGCTGTTACGTCTCTGTGATAGGATCCAGGAGCGGAGTAGCCTGCGAATGTTGAAATTTAAAAATAAAAAAGAGTTGATGTCCAGAGCGGATGAGATAATGACCTTAATGGATGAAGCCTACGAACAAATATATGGGGCTGTGCCCCTAACCAAACCCCAATTGCAGTATTTTATTAAAAAGTACTTTCCTTTCGTTGACAAGGAGATGATCCAAGTGGTGGTGAATAAAGACGATGAGGTGGTGGCCTTTATGATAGCCATGACCAATTTGTCAAGGGCTTTCCAGAAAGCCAATGGCCGATTGTTCCCTTTTGGCTGGTTCCATTTACTCATGGGGCTTAGGCAACATAAAGTGATAGATTTTTATCTGGCTGGAATCAAGAAGAATTATCAAGGATTGGGCGCTGACCTGATGATGGTGATGGAAATCGCCAAATTGACCCTGAGAAAGGGATTCATCCATGGTGAATCCAACCCGGAACTGGAAACCAACACAAAGATACAGGCTCAATGGAAACATTTTAGTCCTGTTCAACATAAGCGACGCCGGATTTATAAGAAAAAAATTGGCTGATAGCGCCGCCTTATGGTGGCCTGTTTTATGAAAACACTACTAACGCAATTGTCACTGGAAGAGAAAATAGGGCAATTGTTTCTTGTTGGGTTTTCGGGTGAGCAGTTACCGCAGCCTGTACGCGAATTTATTCATCAAGCCAATATCGGCTTTATAATTCTTTTTGCCCGTAATATTAAGAATGCGAATCAAACCGTACATTTGACCAATGATATTCATGCATGTGCCTCTATATCTCCGTTTATTTGCGCTGATCAGGAGGGAGGGACTGTTGTTCAATTTAAGGAATTGGCTGCAACGGTGGTTTCTCCCATGGGGATGGCTGCAACAGGCGACTCAAATTGTGCCCGCCTGGCTGGTGAGTTAATTGGCCAGGAAATGGATGCTTTGGGTGTGGATGGAGTGCTGGCGCCTGTTCTCGATGTCAATATCAATGAAGATAATTCGATCATTGGCATTCGATCTTTTTCCGATGATCCGGAATTGGTCGTTTCCTTTGCCACAAAGTTCTGCGAAGGGATCTCCGGCCAAAATATTGCCACCTGTGGCAAGCATTATCCAGGACATGGATCGACCTCAGAAGATTCTCACCTGGGATTGCCGGTTTCTCCATTGCAGCCGGATGAATTTCACAAAAAATCCCTTCACCCCTTTGTTGAATTGGTAAAATCTGGCATTGACTGCATCCTGCCTGCTCATATCCATTTTCCAGCCATTGCCAAGGAAATTGGCACCTTCTCGCCCTATTTATTGACTGATTTATTGAGAGGAAAACTGGGATTTTCCGGAGTAATTCTCACTGACGCTATTGAAATGAAAGCGATCCGTGACCATTTTTCTCCACAAAAAATTGTTATAAATGCAATCACAGCAGGAGTAGACGTTTTATCGATCAGCCGTGATTTTGATCTGCAAAGGGAAATGGTTGAAATATTACAGTTTTATGTGAAAAACAAGGAGATATCAGAAGAGAGAATTAATGAATCTGTCATGCGCATTCTTGCACTTAAGGAAAAATTGGGCTTGTTACAACAGAGAAAAAAGCGGAACGGCTCCAAGATAAATGAGATTCTTCGTAGCAACAGACATAAAGAACTGGCCATTGCTGACAAATCGATTACCTTATTAAAAAATCAACACAATTTAATTCCCCTGAATAAAAATGAAAAAGTGTTAATTATTGAGTGGGAAAAAGTTAAAGCCACTTTTCCTACCCTTGACAGTCAAAAAACCTCAATGTTAAAGGATATCGCCAGCCGGTTTTTTACCGATGCCGATTTTTGTATGTTTTCTTTTGAGGAGTCTCTCTCTGAATCGTTTAAAAAGAAATTGTTTGATTATCGCTATGTGATTGCGGCATTGTATTCGCGGAATCCTTCGATTGCTCAGATGCATATGAACATACTCAAGCAGCTTTTAGATTGGAGAGAGGATGTTATCGTTGTTGCCCTGGGCAATCCTTATGATATCAAATGGATGCCCAACATACAAAATTATTTGGTTTCTTACGGATTCCGGGAGGTGCAGCTCGAGAGCCTATTCAGGGTTTTGAATGGCGAGGTGGAAGCGAGAGGGAAACTACCGGTCCACATAAAGGGCATATTTCCCCGGGGGGCTGGAATTACTTCATAATCCCGGTTTACTGGTGGGCCACTATTTTGGAAATTTCCTTCTGTTGTCGAGGGGATATCGTCTGAAAGGAGGTGCCGAACCCCGGCAATTGTTCGGTATTGGACCCCCATGGACTGCTCCATCTAATTTGACAACAGATAGGAGTTTTGTCCTGGAGTTCCCGGATGGAGAGCCAAATTTGGTCACCCACCTTTTTTTCATCGGAACTAATGACAAAGCAGCCTCCTGTAGAGATATCCCAAAGATTAGTTTTTACAGGAGATCCATTTTGGGCGAGATACAGAAAAGTGCTACAAAACTGGTTTTTCCTGGGTTTTAAGCGGACACCGCGGGCTCCTTTTTGGCTACATATACGGTTGATAAAATGGTCCCATAACTTTTTCCCTTTAAGTCTGGATGTTTTTTCTCCTTCAATAAAACAATTGATGTCTGTTTTATCTTGATTGAGGTCAACTTGAAGTATAGGGAATCCTTGGGCCAGGGAGGAGTAAAAATCCTTATCTGCACTGGTTGATCTAATCAGTGTGCGAATGTCAACAATAATTCCGGAAAATTTTTCGTTTTTACAGTTTTTCTGAAACTGATGCAGGGTTGAAAATGATAGAAGAGAAATATCAGTAAATGGTTGAAGCATTTCACAATAGATTTTTCTGTTCTCGTTGTTTAATGCAATTAAAACAACTTGAATTTTTTCTTTCATCTGCTTTCCCCAAATAAATTTTTTAATATTGCATGCAATATATTTGCCGGATATACAATAAAGATACCATATGACAATAGTTAACTGCAAATGATTTGTTCATCCGATTTTTATTCCAGCTGGTTTATGTAATATTCGTTTTCTGACATATATTAAAATTATGCATCTATAAACATCAGAACGGTGGTTTATAAACTGAGTTCGTCTTGATTTATTGACAATGTGACTAGCAATGTTTAGAATTCAATCATGAAGGATTCGATTAAAGCGGTGGTGCTGGCAGCAGGTCAGTCAAAAAGAATGAAGTCCATGTTCACCAAAATGACCCACAGAATCCTGGGTAAAGAAATAATCAATTTTTTACTGGACAGCCTGGTTCAGATAGGTATTGAAGAAAGCAATATCGTTTTGGTTGCTGGTGATAATTTAACACAATTGCAAGCTGTTGTCAGGAGAAATGTTCGATTTGTGGTCCAGGAGCAACAATTGGGTACGGCACATGCGCTCCTGTGTGCTGCCGATGAAATTAAAGATCATTCAGGAACCCTGCTGGTGACGGTTGGCGACAATCCGTATATCAGGCCCTGTGAGTTAAATCGATTGATTGCCACACATCGGGAAAAAAATTCGGTATGCACTTTTGTTTCTGCAGTTTTTCCTGGCCAACCTCCTCCCTATGGCCGGGTGATTCGTGATGACACCGGCAACATCCTCGATGTGTTGGAGGAGATAAATGCCACGCCGAAACAACTTAAGATCCGGGAAGTCAACTCATCCATATATATGTTTTCCAATCCCATTGTTTTCCCACTCCTGACCCGAATCGACAATAATAATGATAAACAGGAGTACTATTTGGTAGATGTGATAAAATTATTAAAAAAGGCTCACCATAAAGTCTATGCTTCAATAGCTGGAGACTATAATGTCTCTATTGGCATAAATTCCAAATGGGAATTACAGGAAGCCCAGCGCAAACTCAATCTGGAATTGATGAGAAATTTTTCGTTGGAGAGAGGTGTTACCTTTTTGCAGCCTGAGAGTACAACAATTGAATTTGATGTGGATATTGGCCAGGACTCAATCATTTATCCATGTAGCTATCTGGCATCAGGTACCGTAATTGGTAAAAACTGTCATATTGGTCCCCTTGTTTTTCTAAAGGATGTTGAAATTAATGATAACGAACGAATCTCATTTGCAAAAAGGATCGGGGAGTTTTCTAAAGAAGTAGTGGATTGATAACTGGAGAAAGCAACAGGGAGGCCCGTGAAGGCCTCCGTGTTTATTTATCTTTTTTCTTATTTCCTTTTTCCTCTAGAACTGCTTGATCGCGATGAGGACCTGGATGAGGATCGACTGCTGGACGAGGACGATGAGGATCTACTATAGCTTTTGGAGGATATGGATCTGCCGGAGCTTCTGGAAGAGGATGAACTGCGATAACTTTTGGACCCTGAAGATTTAGTATATTTGGGTTTGGAGTAAGATCTTGAGTAGGATGACCGATTGCCTGTATATCTTCTATATGTCGAGCGGTTGGAGGTTCGGGGTGTATAATAACTGGATGAGCTGCCATACCGTTTATATGATGACGTGTAGGAACGGCCGCTGTTGTTGGATGAAGTGCTGGAATATTTCCGGCTTGTTGAGCGTTTTGGGTAATAAGAGCGGATGGCTTGTTTCGGTGTACTGTACGATGAGGTTCCATTAGCGCCGGAAATGCGATACTGAGATACATACCCTCTTGTGTTTGCGGATTTAGACGCAGAGGATTGTGAACTACCTGATGGGCTGGAATACCGACGGTATGAGAGATATGAGGGAGAATCGCTTTTCTTTTTTTTAACCTTTTTTGTACTTGAGGAGGAACGGGCGCTGCTTTTTTTACTGGATTTTTTGCTCGATGATGTTTTATTTGTACTCTTTTTTGGAAATTTTTTGCTGCCATAACTTTTATACTTTCCGGAACTTGATTTTTTTCCGGTTGATTTGACAGTGTATTTACCGGTAGGAGAATATTTTCTGGTTGATCTCATCGTTGTCTTTTTACCGCTGTATCTGTACTCATTAGATTTTGTTGATTTTTTATACCGCTTGGTTGAGATCAATCCCTCTTTTTTGTAATAGACCGCCTTGCCTTTGGCATTGTAAACTTTCACTTTGCTCACAGCAGGTCTAAACTTTGGCGATCCACCCCTGAAGTTGATTTTTTCTTTGGCAAGCTTTGTTTGTATATCCCCTCTCAGGGCGACTTTTTGGATTTTGCCAGCTGTCAGGTTTCGTTTCCGAACGACAATGGTTGACCTGGAATGGCGGGGAAAGCCATGGCGGCGGAAGTCGTAGTGGCGGCGCCAACGGCCATTGGTGATAATCAAGGGCCGGTTCCAATAACTTAATGGGCACCATCCATAATAATAATCACTGCCCCACCAATACACCCAGGCAGGCGACCAGTGGTATCCTGGTATCCAGTGCCAGCCATAGGCCATATCCCAGTGCCAGCGGCCGTAGTGATGCGTGAAATAGCCCCAGGTGTCATAAGAGTTCCACATGTAGCCATAATATGGATGCTGGATCCATCTGCCGTTGTAATATGGACGCCAATAGGAATCAATGTTGTAGGGAGTCCAGATATAGGTGTTAAAAGTATTGTGATATCGCCACGAACCGGCACGAGTCAGCTCATATTCGTAATCCTCATAGCCGTTGTTCAGATATCGGGATGTGCTGTGCCTGGCATAACCGCCGGCCCGGTTTCTCTCTTCATTCCAGGCGTCAAAATCATCTTTGTCAGAGGAGTAAAAATAGTAAGGCCTCTCTTTAATGTCACCAGCCAGCATGGTGATTTTCTGGTTGTTCCTGACGTTTTTACTATAGTTTTTACCAGAAATTTCAGCCACTCCATCATGGACAAAAACCGAGGTTCCGCCCGCTTCATTTACATTGATGCGATATACGCCTTTATCCAATACAAAAACACCGCAATCCGGAGTTTGGATTTCAATGTCTCTTTCATGATCAATATTTTCAATATCCAGGTATAGGCCTCCACGTTTTATCCTGAGTACCATATTGGTTTTGCGCAACGCAGGGATGCTTTCGAACTCCACCTCAGAATCGAAATCGAGACGTAAGTAATTGAGCCTGCCAAGATATACTTCCAAGCGTCCTTCCGTGGTTCCTAAAATATCCTTTTCGAACAAGGGCAAATTCAGTGAAGCTTCCTCCAGCCCCTCTTCATAACTTCTGCGGACATACGTTTCACCATTGGTGTATTTGACTCGGATAACTTTGGCATTATCGTAATATTTGGGTTGATAGGTTTTATCATCTTCAGGCACCCCGGAGAAGGTCATACAGGTCAGTACCAAAAACATAAATATAAGTGAAAGAAGTTTTTTCATTGTTTCCTCCTACGGTAGTTAAGCAATATTAATGCCACGTCGTGGTTTAATAAATGTCTCATTATACGGACATTTTATCATATTTACGTCCAATTTGGGACATTGACTGGCAGGGACCATATACTATTTTTGGGTGTGTTTGTCAGAATTTAATTGTTTCAATAATTTTAAGGGCCAGCGAGTTATAGTGACGGCTGATTGTACTCTCTGGATGGGCCAGATAATGGGGCAGATCATTTTCTCCCCTGGTACCAATTTGCGGATCAAAAGGTAATTCAGTCAACAATTTATAATTTTTTATGATTTTTATGTCATGGCGATTCTGGGTGGGAAATAAATCGACTTTTTTGTGACAGTGGGGGCAATCAAGGTGGGTCATGTTTCCCACCACACCTAAAATTTCAGTTTTGGTGATTTTAAACATATCGATCATTTTTCTTACATCAGCGATGGCAGCTTCCTGGGGTGTGGTCACTATTATCCCGCCAAAAAGGTTTCCTTTTTGAATGATGGTGAGGGGTACATCGCCCGTACCTGGGGGTAAATCAATGAGTAGCAGGTCGCTGTTTCCCCATTCAACATCTGACAAAAATTGTTGTATCAATTTGTTGGCCAAGGGACCACGCCAAATCAATGCTTTTTCAGCAGGGGAAATAAATCCCACTGACATTACAGAGAGGTTGTATTTTTTGATGGGTATGAGTTTGCCGTTTTTTACCTTGGCAATCTCCTTTTCCAGCCCTAGCATTAAGGGGATATTGGGACCAAAGATATCTGCATCGAGTAATCCCACCCTCTTGTTTTTTGCTGCCAGTGCCAGTGCCAGATTGACAGTAACAGTGGATTTACCCACACCACCCTTGCCACTGGCTATGGCGATTACGGGAATTTTTTTAGCAGGATTTGTATCCACGCTGATGCAAAATATGTAAAGATTGTTGTATTCTTAGGTTATTTGACGCAGGAGTCTGTTGGACAAACTGATGCACATTGGAATTCATCAAAATGCCCTTTACATTCCACGCATGTGTTTGCATCAATCACATAATATTCGTCACCCTGCGAAATTGCATCTACAGGGCAAACGGCTTCGCAAGCGCCACAACTGATACATGTGTCTTCAATGTGTAGTGCCATAGTTCCTCCTTTTAAGCCTTTAATCTTAATAATAAATTCTGGTTTTGTCAACCACAAATTTACAATGAATATTTGTTGTTACTTTCAACGATTTGGACACTCCTGACACCTCTGTTTAATAGTTCGCTTTTCAGATTCTTCAGAGCAGGTGGCTCTCCATGCACCAGGAAAATGGTTTTGAGCCGCTTCAGATCGTATTGTTCTACCCATTGACAGATCTCCCGGTAATCTGCGTGGGCTGAAAAAGAGTTTAATGTTTTTACTTCAGCATTGAGGGGGTACAATCTACCAAATATTTTAACCTCTTCAAATTTTTCTACAAGCTTTCTCCCCAGGGTATGTTCCGCCATAAAACCAACAACCACAATGGTATTTGCAGGATTGTCGATGTTATTTCTGAGGTGATGGAGGATACGGCCATTTTCTGCCATACCGCTGGCTGAGATGATAATACATGGTGCTTCATGGTTATTGATTTCTTTTGATTCTTTAACAGAGCTGATGTACTTAATGGTTTCAAAGCCAAATGGATCAAGATCCTCTGAGATAAAATGATCGAAAGTTTCCTGATCAAAACACTCGGGGTGGATTTTAAAAATAGAGGTGGCATTTACAGCCATTGGAGAATCTATGAAGATAGGAATGCGGGGGATTTTATTCTCTCTTAACAGCATATGGAGTATATATATCAGCTCTTGTGTCCTCTCTATGGTAAAGGCTGGAATGATTATTTTGCCGCCCCGGTTGCTGGTCTTATTAATGACATCCACCAATTCATTTTTGGCTAAACCAAAGGTGTTGTGCAGCCGATCCCCATATGTCCCTTCCAGAATGAGATAGTCAAGATCTGGCATCCTTTCCGGATCCTTCAGTAATGGTAAATTTTTACGTCCCAGATCTCCAGAGAAACCAATTCTCAATTTGTCCTGGATATTGAGGCAAACCAGAGACGAACCCAAGATATGCCCGGCATCTAAAAACTCTACCTCCACTTCAGGGATAGGGAAAAAGGGACGATGATAATTGACAGTCACAAAATGGATTAGTGTGTTGACTACATCTGCAGAATTGTAGAATGGTTGGTAGAGTTTCAGCTTTCGATCCGGATGTTTTAGAGATTTTTCTTTAAGATATTCAAAATCTTTACGTTGGATATAGGCACTGTCAAAAAGGATGATATTGGCGATATCCCTGGAGGCGGGTGTAGAAAAAATGTTGCCCTTGAAGCCCTCTTTGGTGGCAATAGGCAGAGCTCCTGAATGGTCAAAGTGGGCATGGGTTAAGAGAATCGCCTGAACTTCTGCCGGCGAAAAATCAAGTTTCAGGTTTTTCTGATAGGCCTGTTCCCGCCTCCCCTGAAACATGCCGCAGTCAACTTGAATAATACTACCGTTAATTGAAACAAAGTGTTTTGAGCCGGTAACTTCTTTACAGGCTCCATGAGAATAGAATGAAATGTTCATGGATTAATATACAATCAAAAGGAAAAAATTGCAATAATTTTTTCATCTTTATTCTAGGAACGGGGGCTTCCACCACCAGAGGAAACTATTAACCCGGAACCCTGAAACGCACCATTTACAGCCATACTCGGTACTTGCAGTAAATCGATCGCTTCTTTAAAATGTTTATGAGGTATGATAGCATAAAAGGAGGCTTGTTGTGCCTTCTCAAATTTTACTCTTGGCTTCAAACTGGAAAAAATGGTAAAGTAAAAAAGGATCAGGCAAATGGATGAGGCGAATATTACCTATAATGGCAACCGGGTAAGGGAGAGCTATGATTTGGTAGCAAAACAGTATGCTGCCGAATTTTATCATGAATTGCAGGGAAAACCCTTTGATTGTCAGATACTGGAGCGGTTGGGGCAACTGGTGCTCGATACTGAAAGGGTTTTTGACCTGGGGTGTGGTCCCGGTGAAATTGCAGATTTTTTGTGCCGTATGGGAACGCCTGCGGGAGGAGTTGACTTATCTCACAATATGTTGAAAGTTGGAAAGGATCTAAATCCAGCAGTAAAATTTGTCCAGGCTTGCATGATGGAAATGCCTTTTGCCGACCACTCGCTGGCAGGATTGGTATCGTTTTATGGTATTGTACACTTTACTTTAAATGAGGTGAAGGCAGCTTTTCAAGAATTTTTTAGAGTTTTAAAAAACGGTGGATATATCTTGTTCAGTTTCCATGTA
>CBFDCH010000035.1:0-9824 GCA_965603235.1 uncultured bacterium
AAAATGCCGGACAACATTTTTATTATTAACCTTTCAAAGGATCCTTTTCCATGAGAAGTCCACTTATTTCTATAAAATGAGAAGACTACTCATTTTGAGATTACCGGATTCCTTTTTCATTTTTTGACTTTCTAAAATCCTTTCAAGTTGAGGTATACTCAAACATATTTTGATAAGGATGGTGGTGATTTACTTTATGACCTTTTTTTTGCTACAAACTACTTTCAATATATCTTCTGAGTAACATTTTTACAATTAGTTTTTGGCGCCTGTCCCCTTTTTTAATTATTATCCAGGGAATTGAGGGCAAACGCATAAGCACCAATAGCCACGGCTCTGGAAGTTCCCAATCTACTGACGCCAATCCCCATACGTTGCATAGAATCATGGTAAATAAATTGGTCCCTGCCAGGTATCTTGATTTTTTTTCTATCTCCTTTGATAAAGATTTTTAACTCATCCTCATCTTCAAGGTTATATGCCCTGATCTCCATGCGGGGAACTCCCTCAACCATGCGGTTCATCTCCCCAATCACCTCAGGAAGAAAGAGGCGGTAAGCGGCTGCCAGGCCGCCGCCGATAACTACCAGGCCATCAATAAGGGTTATAGAGTTGGCCAGGGCATCTCCGATTGCCTGGCCCAGTTTCTTAAAAGCGGAGCTGGCGGCCTGCTGGTTTCCCTCTTTTTTCCACGTGGCAATGTCATGGATGGTTTTGGGCTCCGGGCAATGTTTGGCACCTATACCGGCCGCTTTTAGGTAGAGTTTTTTCAGGCCTCTGATACTAATACTCTCTTCGGCCAATCCCTGGGGATTTGATTGCAGCCACATGCGGTTGATTTCCCCGGCCGCTGAGTTGTCACCGATCACCATTCTGTTATTGATCACAATACCTCCCCCAAACCCGGTTCCCAGTGTGATGCCAAAGAGGTTGCTAAAACGTTTGGGGCTGTTTTCCCGGCTCAGCAGGTGATTGATGTGGGGCAGGAGACCCGCTATAGATTCTCCCAGGCTGAAGAGGTTGCCATCATTATTTATAAATACCGGTAATTGAAATGTGTCTTGTAGTTGCGGGCCCAGAGCGACACCTCCCTTAAAAGCGGGCAGGTTTTCCAGGTTACCAATAATGCCATTGGCATAATCAGCAGGTCCGGGGAAGGCAAAACTGATGGCCGTTGGTTTTTCATTTATCCGTTCAATGCATGCCTTAAATCCTGTGGATATATTATTCAGGCATTTTTGCAGGTCATTGGCGTTGGCAGGATAGGTGAGGGGGGCGATAATTTCCCGGTTCCCTCGGATGGCCGTAAATACAAAATTTGTGCCGCCTGCGTCCAGGGTAAGTACCACTCGCCGATCATTATCATGCCTCATGGTGTAATATTATACCTCAAAGAAAAACCTATTTTCCAGTTGGAAATCGCGATTCGGGTAGTAAAAAACAAAAATTCTATGCAAAATTAATATTCATCTATCTACTCTATTGAATTTCGTTGTCATTTTTTCTATTATTTTCATATAATCAAAATCAGGTTTTCCTTGGTTTTTCATTTTTCAATATTTTGATTAACTCGTATTAGGAGGATTTATGGATTCAGGAAACATACCTGTACTGGTAATTGAGGAAGAGACTATTCCCCTGGCATATGAGAAGGCTATTCGGGAAGTGTGGCACAAGGGGATTAGTTTGAAGACAGAATATGATCGGCCGGAAGATCCTGCCAGTAAAGACGCCACGGTTATGATTGCGGTACGCAATCCGTTTGGCCAACCCCGGTTTCACCGCTCCTTTGCGGATGGGCTGGGTGGTTTGGCCGAGTATGTGATGGAGGTGGTACACGGAGCTCACGACTATTGGGTAAAGCCGATGGAGGAGATTTTAAAGGGGACTGAAAGTAAAGATACTCACTGGACCTATACCTATCACGGCCGTTTATTCGAATATGTTATTGAAGGGGAAGTGATCAACCAGATCAATTATATGATCGAAAAGCTGGCTGAGGCAGGCCACAGCCGGCGAGCTCAGGCCATCACCTGGAACACCAAACTGGATCCGCCCACCGAAGATCCTCCCTGCCTGCAGCGGGTGTGGGGCAGGCTTTGTGAGGATGGATCCGGGGGTTTCATTTTTAATATGAATACCCATTGGCGCAGTCGTGACCTATTCAAGGCCTGGTTTGAGAATGTCATTGCCATTACCACCTTAATGCACAAGATTGCGGAATCTATCTCAACCAGAATCGGCAAACCGGTGCGGTTGGGCAGATATGTCGATATCAGTGATTCACTCCATATCTATGGCTCCTATTTCCGGGAGATTGAGGGGGATGCTGAGAAGGGGATCAAGAGTTTTTTTGAAAAACTGGAGAGCCGTGCCTATGAGGAGAGGACCTGGGACTCAAAGTTTGTTAAACCTTTTTTTATCGATGATGGTGTGGGCAAGGGATTGAGACCCATGTTGAAGCGGGAGAACGAGATGCCGGTAAATGTTAAAAAAGCGATAGAACAGGAGCTTCAGGAGATGGAGCAGGATGACTATGTTGTCTGAGGGAGGTTAGCATAATATGACAATATTTGAAAAATTAGCCGATGCAGTGATAGAGGGGAATTCAGAGTTGGCGGAAGAGCTGGTAAATATGGCTCTATCGCAGGAATTTTCCGCAGAACAGGTTTTAAACGAAGGCCTTGTTGCCGGAATGGGAGTGGTGGGGCAACGGTTTAAAAATAACGAGTGTTTTCTTCCTGAAGTTCTGGTTTCAGCCAAGGCCATGACCATTGGACTTGAAATTTTAAAACCCCGTTTAGCTGAATCAAATGTGAAACCCCTGGGCAAAGTAGTCATTGGCACCATCCAGGGCGATTTACACGATATTGGCAAAAACATTGTGGCCATGCTGCTGCAGGGTGCAGGGTTTGAGGTAGTGGATCTGGGAGCGGATGTGCCGGTGGAGAAATTTGTGGAATCTGCCAGGAATGAACAGGCTGATCTGGTTGGTATTTCTGCTTTACTAATCACCACTATGATTAATATGAAGGGTGTGGTTGATGGGTTGAAAGAGGCTGGTCTAAAGGAGAAGGTCAAGGTAATTATTGGCGGTGCTCCGGTAACCCAGGATTATGCCACGGAGATAGAAGCCGATGGCTACGCTCCTGATGCGGCCACGGGTGTGGATATTGCCAGGAAACTTTTGGCTGTTTGACCGGTTGGTTGACCCGTTTCGGAAAATATGGTATAATTCACTTTTAGTAAGTAGAGGAGAATTCATCAAATCTCGGTTATTTCACAATCACCTCTGGTTTAGTTAATTCCACCATTATTTACTACAATTTTAAAAAAGGAGGCAATTAATTATGCCACAAGGAACAGTAAAATGGTTCAATTCACAAAAGGGCTACGGCTTCATCGAAGTTGAAGGCGGTAGTGATGTATTTGTGCACCACACAGAAATCCAGGGATCAGGTTTCCAGGGATTGGATGAAGGTGATTCTGTTGAATTTGAACTTAAAAATGGACCAAAAGGCGAACAAGCCGCTAATGTTATAAAAAAATAACATCAACCCAGGCCCGGAAGATTTAATAAACCAAATCCCCGGGCCTTTTTTTTTAAGTATCCCCCCCCAAAACGGTACATCCGGTTTTAAATTTCTCCCTCTACCTCAGTCAATCATGATCCGTAGAGGAGATTGGCGAGAGATTGAAAAAGATCTCTGTTTGTGGTATCTGTCTGGCATGAAGCTTGCGGTCATGCAACCCTACCTCTTTCCTTACATCGGCTATTTTCAACTGATTCATGCGGTTGATGTATTCGTGTTTTATGATGACGTCCAATATAAAAAGGGAGGGTGGATAAACCGCAACCGTATATTATTGAATGGCAGGGATTTTATGATCTCCTTTCCCATAAAGGACAAACTGGAAAAAAGGATCAATCAACGGTTTTTTGGAGAACATATTGACAAGGAGAAAACAACCATACTGAAACAGATTAAGAGTGCATATTCCAAAGCCCCGCATTTCAATGAAGTATATCCTTTGTTGGAAAAAATAATTAGCCATAAAGAAAACAATGTTTCACTCTTTGCGATCAACCAAGTAAAATTAGTTTGCAGTTACCTTGGATTGGCAAAAAGATATATCCGCTCCTCAGAACTGGA
Source organism: uncultured bacterium (assembly GCA_965603235.1). Lineage (GTDB taxonomy): Bacteria > Acidobacteriota > Aminicenantia > UBA2199 > UBA2199 > CBFDCH01. The sequence goes on from CBFDCH010000035.1 coordinate 4,155, forward strand.
AAAAAATGAAGGGACAAATTACCAGGCACGGGTCATTGAGATCAATAAAATGGTTGGTTCAGAACATTATATTAACCTCATGGGCGGCAGGGAACTATATCACAAGGATGAATTCGAAAAGGCAGGTCTATTGCTAAGTTTCATTCAATCGGAGGATATTGAATATCCACAATTTGAAAACGATTTTGTGGCTAACCTTTCCATCATTGACGTGTTAATGTTCAACTCACGGGATTTCTGCTTACAGCTCCTGGGAAAATTCTCTCTGCAGCCCGCCACATGATCCCTTCATATTGATTAAACCTTTGTTTTATGCTATTTTTTAGCTATGATTCCCATTAAATTCGGCACAGATGGGTGGCGTGCGAAGATTGGCAGGGGGTTCTCTTTTAAGAATGTGCGATTGTTTGCTCAAGGGTATGCCAATTACCTTCATAACTACAAAAAAACACCAGTCCCGCAGGTAATTGTTAATTTTGACACCGGTTATCTCTCCAAGCGTTTTGCCTATGAAACAGCCAAGATTTTTTCTCTGAATAAGATCAAAACCCTTATACCCAACCGTGATGTTCCCCTGGCCGCAATTTCCCTGGCCATACAAAACAACCGGTTGGACGGCGGCATCAATTTTGCACTTAGTTCCCGCAATCCGACTCTTAATGTGGTAAGGATTTTCAGCCACCTCGGCTCACCCAGCCTCCCTTCCCAAACCAGTTTAATTGAAGATGAGGTGAGGAAGATCCGACACACTTTCGACTTTCACCATCAATATCCGTACCATGAATTGATCGCTGAAACTGATGTGAAATCGGCATATATAGACTATATAAAAAGTGTGGTGAATCTTGATTTGGTTAAAAAATCCGGCATTAAAATAGTGGTGGATAACCTTTTCGGTACCTCCAGGGAGTATCTGGACTATATGCTGAGTGAGCAAGGTATTGATACGGTAAGTATTCATAATTTTCCCTATTCACCCACAGCGGGTATCAGCACATGCCTCGAATCAGCCGGCCTGAAAGATTTGGCCAGAGAGGTGGTTGAACGCAAGGCAGATATCGGCCTGGCCACAGATATTAGTGGTGACCGCTTCGGCATTATTGATTCTAAGGGCAAATATTTGTGTTCCAACGTGATCATGCCGCCTCTGATTGAGTATCTGATCACGGTACGAAAATTTGAAGGGGGGATTGTTAAATCCATTTCCACAACCGATAACATAAAAAAACTGGCGGATTATTACCTGCGCAAGGTATATGTAACCCCAGTGGGTTTTAAATACCTGGCTCAGATGATGTTTCAACGTAAGGCCTTCATCGCTATTGAGAGCACCAATGGCGCTTCTCTCAATCGAACCGTTCCCATGAAGGATGGAATATTGTTCAATTTACTGGTTACTGAAATGCTGGCCCATTATCATCTTCAACTGGATAAAATTCTAAACAACTTTTATTTAAAATTTCCCCGTCTTTTTTCCCAGGAAACCGCCTTGAAAAAAAGTAGCCAGAGGCAGAGGCGGTTAAAAACCTTGATGACCAGGAAAGAATTTGATTTTCCCGGTTTACGGCTGAAGAAAGTGGTACGCATCGACGGATTGAAATTTCTTTTTGATAAGTCATGGCTATTGATAAGGGAATCGGGAACAGAGGACATCATTAGAATCTACGCAGAATCTTCCGCACTAAAATCGACAAAAAGTTTGATAAAATTGGGGCGGTCCCTCATTGACTAAATCAAAAAAAATTGCCTTCGTCCGGTCCAAGGGATTTTTGCTGATCATTGTATTTTTTCTATTTATATTTATTTTAACCTTCTTTTTTGGTGACAGTGGTATTTTTGAGATTATAAAGTCGCAGAAAAAGATAGAATTGCTGGAAAAGAAGATAGAGGAACTAGAACTAAAAAAGGTAACACTGGAGGCTGAAATTGAAGCTCTCAAAAAGAATCCTCTTGCCCTGGAAAAAAAAGCCAGAGAAAAATTATGGCTCATGAAGAAGAATGAAAAAGTGGTGGTCATTGTAAAGGATAAGGATAAAAACAATAAAAAGAACAAGTGAACTGCGGTATTACTGCAGCTATCAAGATTGAAAATGATGCTAAAATATGCTATATCAAAAAGTATCGCAGCTTGTGCCAATCTAATTATTGCCCGGACCTTGCAACTTAAGGGCGGCAGCTTAGCTGATCGATGCTCACTTTTAAATTGAATCTGTAGAATGACTTCAACGCCAACGACAAAATCAGATGTGAAATTTGCGGCGCGGATCACTCCTCCTCAGGGATCCTTCAGCTTAAATTTCAAGGAGATCCATGATTATCGGGAACTCCTTTACTTTCTGGTTTGGAAAAACATCAAAGTGCGTTACAAACAGACAGTGATTGGGGCTGCCTGGGCTGTTATCCAGCCTTTTTTTATGATGGTCATTTTCAGTCTTTTTTTTGGCAAACTGGCCCGCATCCCCTCACAGGGGTTGCCCTATCCAATTTTTTACTATAGCGCCCTTCTCCCCTGGACATATTTTGCCAATGCCCTCTCCCAGGCCACCGCCACCATGATTGAGAACCAACGGGTAATCACCAAGGTATATTTCCCCAGAATTCTATTGCCCCTGTCAGCTGTTTTATCCGGCCTCCTCGATTTTCTTATCGCTTTCTGTCTGCTCATTGGTATGATGTTTTTCTATGGAATTTCTCCAGGGTGGAACATTTTGTTCTTCCCCTGTTTTATATTTTTGGCAATTCTTACCGCCTTTGGAGTGGGTTTGTGGTTTTCCGCTCTCAATGCGCTTTATCGTGATGTCCGCTACGCAGTAACATTTATCATCCAGATCTGGATGTTTTTATCTCCTGTGGTTTATCCCAGCAGCATGGTCCCACAAAAATTTCGCTGGATTTATGGTCTCAATCCCATGACGGGTGTGATTGATGGATTCCGGTGGGCGCTGATAGGAAAGGGTAACCCTCCGGGGCTCCTTTTCTTCATCTCGTTTCTGGCCATTTTATTGTTATTGTGGGGCGGAATGGTCTTTTTCCAAAGGATTGAGTCGACTATTGTGGATCGGGTGTAATAATGGCAAAGATGTCTATTGAGGTGGAAAAAATAGGCAAGCAGTATACTATCGGGGAAAGGATTTCTTATAAAACACTCAGGGACCGGCTCTCCAGTGTTGTACTTAAACCCATTCACTGGCTAATTGGCAGTCATAGAAAGAGAAAGGTTAAAAACTCCACTATTTGGGCTCTTAAAGACATCACCTTTACTGTTGAGCATGGAGAGGTGATGGGAATTATTGGCCGCAATGGGGCCGGAAAATCGACCCTGCTCAAAGTGTTATCCCGCATCACCCGGCCAACTAAAGGATATGCTCAGGTGTGGGGCAGGGTTGGCAGCCTGCTTGAGGTAGGCACTGGATTCCATCCGGAATTAACCGGTAGAGAGAATATATTTTTAAATGGCGCTATTCTGGGAATGGGGAAGCAGGAGATTGTCCGCAAGTTTGACCAGATTGTTGAGTTTGCTGAGATAACAACCTTCCTGGATACACCGGTTAAATTTTATTCCAGTGGCATGTTTGTACGGCTGGCCTTTGCTGTTGCAGCCCATCTTGATCCGGAGATACTATTGATAGACGAGGTTCTGGCTGTGGGAGATGCCGCCTTTCAACAAAAATGTTTAAAACGTATGGATCATGTGGCCAAGGAAGGGCGTACCATACTTTTTGTTAGCCACAACATGCATGCTGTAAAAAAACTCTGCCATCGCGTGGTCTGGCTTGATGATGGCAAAATAGTGGAAATTGGCGACACTGCAGAAGTTGTGAATCATTATTTAAGTAAAGTATCAACCACGCAGATGGAACAGCGCTGGGACGATATGGCTTCAGCGCCGGGCAATGATAAAGTGCGCCTTCATGGCGCCAGGATTGTACCTGCGGATCCCGAGCAGGGCCAACTCACGGTATGGAGTTCCTTTGCTCTCGAATTTTATTATTGGAACCTAATACCCGATGCCAAGCTAAATCTAAGCCTGATCCTCTACAACAGCGAAAATGTTATGATATTCAATTCCACCACTACTTTTGAAAAATCCTGGCACGACAAACCGTTTCCCAATGGGTTGTTTAAAAGTGTATGCCAGATTCCTTCGCGGCTCCTCAATGATGGATTTTATTATATTGATCTTATGGTTGTTAAAGATACTTCCACTCCGGTTTTTCGGTTCGAAAGCGTTTTGTCCTTTGAACTGATGGAAGAAGCCAGGGCCAGGCCAGGCAAGTGGTATGGCAAGTACCAGGGAATTGTACGGCCTTTTCTGGAATGGCAGACTGAATTTCTTGGTGAGTGATAAGGGTGTCTCATTAATATGAAGGAATTGATCAGCAGGGTGGTTCACTATCCGGTCCGCAGGAAGTTGAGAAGGGCTGAAATTGAACTAGACGGGGCGAAAAATTCTCTTCAGCAGGATCCGAAAAATCCCGGATTTCACCGGCGGCTCGCCAATATTTATCAAGGATTGAACCGTTGGGTTTCCACCCTGGCTGCTTTACGCAGCAGTTTGTTTCTGGATGAGGGGAATATTGAAACACAGCGTCACATTAACCAGGTTCAACAACAAATTGATAATATGGATCCAATCAGCCATGATCATAACCAGTATTTCCGTTTTAAAACGCTGGCTGATCACAGTAAAGGGCTTTTTGACCCACATGATTTCTCTCTGCTCGATGTGGGTGGCGGTGAAGGTTGGTTGGCCTATTTTTTGCCAGAGGCCCGCTATATGCTGGCAGATCCTGTGTACAATGGTATTGATGGGAACAATTTGCCTTTTCAGCCAGCCAGTTTTGATCTGGTTGTTGCCTGCCATGTACTTGAACATATCCCTGAATCGCAACGTAAGGGTTTTATGGAAAAATTGTGCTCCATAGCAGGCAAATATGTATTGTTGCTAAATCCTTTTGCCATGCCGGGATCAGCTGAGAGGGAGAGGCTTGAATTGGTATTGGAAATAACAGGCCATAAATGGGCTCGTGAGCATCTGGATTGCACTTTACCTGAACTGTCATGGATCGAGGATTATGCAGCCTCAAGAGGATATGCAACGAGATCTTTCCCAAATGGTTGTTTAACCTCAACCCTGGCATTTACCTTCCTTGATTCTTTCAGCAAAAATGTCAGGGGTGATGATATGAAGAGAATAAACCGATTTTTCAATTCCCGCTTTATTGATAAGATGAATCATGCGGAATTTCCCACCGCCTACCTGGTGGAGATAAAGGTTGACTGATTTGGGGAATAACATGGATACAGAACGTACCTCCTATTTTCAGAGGAATGAAAACCTGGAATTACTTTTAAAGGAAATAAACCAATTGCTGGCCCCGGTTGAGGCGGGTGTGGCCGAGAAATTCGGTTCACCCAGGTACCCGCTGATACTATTGGTAGGCTGTGCCAGATCCGGTACCACATTAATGATGCAATGGCTGGCCAAATCCGCTGCTTTTACCTACCCGAGTAACCTGATCTCCCGGTTTTATGAAGCACCCTATGTTGGAGCCAAAATTCAGCAGCTATTGCTGGATCCGGCTTACAATTTTAACAATGAACTTTGTGATTTTAGTTCTAAATTCTATTTTGATGCTTCACATATCGATAACAAAAAAGCCAACGAGA
>CBFDCH010000036.1:0-9808 GCA_965603235.1 uncultured bacterium
AGGCAAAACAATGGCAGAATAAATAGAATTAATATATTTGTTACATTAAAATTTGCTTTGCCAAACCTCATGGGGATCCTCCAATCTCTGATTTTTCGAATTTTCATTTTAACACCATGTGACAATTATATCACCTTTTAAAGTACGTCTGCCGATCGATTTTTGTTTTTGTTCCATTTTATACCCCGTGCTACAATGAGGTTTCAGGAGGACGCCAATGTTTAATTATTTCCTAGCCATTTTATTAGCTTTTCCAATGCTGACTTTAGCAGCTACCAGTACGCCCGAGAAAACAAAAAAAATTGAGGTGTCGGTACTCCTCAATCCATACCAGGGTGACCGGGCGGGCAAAGAACTATCAGATGGCCCCGATGTACTGGCAAAATCAGGCCTTAAAACGCTCATAACCGGACTTGGCTGCCATTTAACCCCTATGTCGGTAGTGAGCCTTACTTCTCAGGAAAAAAGGGTTTATGGCCGCTGGCTGCGTATGGGCCTGGCCAATAACCATCTGGGCAATATGGTCAGTATAGCCCTGAAAAAAAATGAATTCCCCATTGGCTTGCTTAACAATTGTACTTCGCTCATAGGAATGCTGGGTGGGATGCAGCGGTCAGGCCATGATTGGAAACCCCTGAAGATTGGACTGGTATGGATTGACGCCCATGGTGATTTTAACACCCCGGAAACAACTTTGAGCGGCATGCTTGGCGGTATGCCGGTAGCCATTGCTACAGGTGATTGCCTGACCCAGCTGCGCCAATGGTCAGGGCTTAGTCAACCATTACCCGAGACCTATGTGGTTATGGCGGGCGTCCGTGACACTGATCCCAGGGAACAGGAACGGTTGGACCGGTCCCGAATTGAACACATTTCTGTTGAAGATATCAAAAACCTCTCTGACAATATTCACCGTCAAATGAAACGGCTCAGCCGTTTAACCGATTTAATTTACATCCATATTGACATGGATGTTCTCGATCCGGCCGAGGTTTCCGGCCACTCGTTGACAGTTCCAAATGGACCCACCAGTGTTGAACTGGCTAAAGCTCTGGAGATTATGTTTCTATACAAAAAAGCGGCCGCTCTAGGCATCGCTTCTTATCCAGTAGGTCGTGATAAAGACAAATTATCCCTCAAGGCAGTTTACACCCTCATTCAGGGATCTATAAAAGGGGTGCAGAACAGAGGTGGTATTTAGCACATAAAACAAGAAATATGGGCAGTAAATCTGCCCTTTTTATTTAAGATTGTTGCCGCAATGAGGACAAACCTTCCATTCAGGCTCTACATCCCGGTTGCATTTATGACAGACTCCCTTTAGCGGTGCCGTACAATGGGGACAATAGGCAAAATCCAGTTTAATAGGCTTGTTGCATTTTGGACAGTTAAATCCATGGAGCTCTTCTTTCTCCTCTTGTCTATCCGACACATAATCGTTTCTGACGATCAGGTAAATGATCAAACCGATCAGATTGCCAATAAAAACAAGCAGGGCCCATAAAAGACCATTCATTCGCCGCCGTTCAGCATCCCGGTAGACCCACATAATAACGGCAATCCAGATCACCAGAAACACCAGGGAAAAAAAGGAGGCAAAGGGCCAACCCCAGAAACGCCCCTTTAATATACACACGCCATCGGAAATTACATCCCGAAGGGCATGAAACACTCCGGATAAGGCTCCAAATGGGGCCAGTATAAACGGATTAAACCGAGCCAGTACAATTAACAAGACAATCACAATGACTACCATCAGGCCAACATTCCTTCCTTTATTTTCTGACATACTACCTACCTCCTTATGATAATACATCCCCAGAGCCATTCTGGAGGTTAAATTTATTGAATAATTGAGAACGTGATGTCCCCTTTTGGGTAAACTTTTGAATAATTACCGGTGAGAGCAATAACATCAGAGCATTTTGCCCGATAACAATCAATGTAAATAATCCCCGCTCAGAGAGGGGCTCAGATGAGAGTAAGTCCCCGACAATGGGCGTGATTGACGCAAAGGTAAGGACGATGAGTATTGCAATCCCCACCCAGACGAGAGGTGGTATCGTCAACCATCCGGACTTTGCGTGCTCGGTAATAGTATCGGGAGTCATCGAATTTATCTCATCGTGACATTGGCGGGCCACTCTCTGGTCAAGAGGATCAGGCACAGGGCCGGGCGTCAAATGACCCAGGTTTATCCGTACAAAGTTGAGATCCTGGATCAACTTCCGGCACTCATCGCACTTGTTTATATGGGCCAGCCAATCAGGATTTGTCTCTTTGGCATCACTCCCAGGTTCTCCCTTGAGCAACCTTTCCTGTATTTCTCTACAATTCATTTTGCCTCCTTTAATAGGCCGGGAATCAAGCGGCTTGACGCCAGCTCCCGGCGGAGTAATTTTATGGCCCGGTGAAAACGGGACTTGGTGGTACCTACCGGTACCTTAAGAATTTGAGCAATTTCATGATAAGAGAATCCTTCCATCTCTTTTAGGACAAATATTTTCTGCAGTTTTTCAGGAATTTTTTCCAATGCCTTCAGGATGGTTTTAGCTGTTTCCGATACGGTTACCTTTTCCTCCGGATCGGATTTCCAGCTCCCGCCCCTCTCTTCGGTTGATTCCATTGTATAGATATTTCTCATCCTCCATGTCTCCTGCCGGATTTTCTTTTTGCGGATTGTGTCACGGTACAAGTTTGTAGCCACAGTAAATATCCAGGCTTTAACATTTTGCAGTGTATTGATTTTCCCCATATTTCTGGCCACCCGCAGCCATGTTTCCTGAAAAAGATCTTCGGCTTCATCGGTATTTTTGGTCAAATAACAGATATAACTGTAAACAGCTGATTTATACTGTGCATAAATATTATCGAATAAGTGATGCAAATTCTGATCCATTCAATACACCATCAATCGCGAGAACATTTCGACATCTTTTGTTTTAACCAACTCCATTCATGATAATAGACGCCCCAAGGGTCATATGGTTCATTTTTCCCCAGGACAATCCAATTATACACCAATTAACCAAGGTTTTTTTGGCGCCTGTCCCCTTTTTTCCTTTTCTCCCTTTTCTTTAAATCCTACCACGGGCGAACTGCCATTCACCCCTACACCATATTCTTGTTCACCATCCATCCCAGCACCAAGTTTTCAGATGTAGAGTCGAGTGGCACCTCGACAGCGGATTAGAGGACTATCCCCTATTTTATTTTTATTCTGACTCTTTGATTTTAAAGAATTTGATGGAGAGGATTGAAAAGAGCAGTAAAAAAATGGTAAAAACGGCCAGGTTGGGGAGAATGTCAATAAATCCTTTATTGAAAAATATGATTTTATGAAAACCGTCCATGGCCCAATAGGCGGGGGAAATCATGCCTGCGCTTCGAACCGTGGCCGGAACCACCTCTAAGGGCCACCAGCACCCTCCCAGAGCGGCAAACATGTTGGCAAGTAAAACGGATAGGCCGATAATAAGATCTTCCTTCTTTATTACAGAGCCGATGAGTATGCTTAAAGAGGCAACTGCGGCGGAAAATAGTAGAATGATTAAAAAGGCAAGAAAGTTGTTTCCCAGGTTCAGTTTAAAAAAAAGTTTTCCCGCCAGAATCAGGATAAAGGCCTGTAACAGGCCCATGCACAACCTGCCGATAAACTTTCCTCCCCACAATTCGGCCTTGGACATCGATGAGAACAACATCCGCGACAGGGTTCCCCGTTGACGGTCCATCATCACCATTACCCCGCCATATATCAATACCATCATCAGGATGAATTGCACCAGCGTACCGGGTATTACGTGATTATAGCCATATGGCACAATTTTGCCCGCTCCCGGAGGAACGCCACTCTTAATTTTAATAATTTCCTTGAATTCCTGTGCCCCGGCCTTTGAGTCGCCGTTTTCAGGAGTAAGAATCAATTGGGTGATTATTTTGGCAAACGCCTGGATAATCTTCATCTCCACCCGGGCGGCCGCTTCAAAATTAGAACCCTCTTTTTTGCGCAAAAGGAGTTTCTGAGCTTTTTTTTCTCCGATTTTTTGGGAAAAATCAGCGGGTATATAGAGAATCCGGTTAAATTCTTCGGGCTCCTCTTGGATTAACTTGATAGAGATATCCTTGGTTCTAATCTTTTCAACCAGGAGAGTGCCCCATTTGCCCTGGTCCTGATTCATTACCATCAGCTCAGAGACCGCTTGTGAGGATTGGCCCTTATAGAGGTTGCCGAAAATAATAATAAAAAACATGGGGAAAATCAGTGTCCAGAAGAAAAAGATCTTGTCTTTAACCATCATCTTCAGGTCAATCCTGGCAACATGAAATATCTTGTTCATGTGGACATCCTGTTTTTCAGTAATAAAACCGCCAGGGTAAAAAGAAGCAATCCGCTGACCAAAATGATCAGAAAAGGTTTCCAGGGAAAGGATCCTGAATTGATGGCCCTGGCTCCGACTATGAACCAATGGTTAAAGGTGAGGTTGGATGATCGAACCGCCAAAAGCGCTAAAGACCAGAATAATGGGGCTGGTAATGGCGCCGGCCTGGTTTTTATTTTTGAAAAAAGAGTTCAACAGAGCGAAAAAACTGGCGATCCAGAAACAGGAGACAGCCACAAACACAAAGAGGTAAGCAAGATTTCCCCAGGCAATGGAAAATATGGTTGCTCCCATAATCACGATGATCAAATAGACAAATATGCCCATAAACCAGCCGCTGACAATACGGGCCAGGATAAATTCCAATGAATGGATGGAGGAAAACATAATGCGCCTCAATTTTCCATCTTCCCTTTCAGTGAGAATTTCCCGCATAAATATCTCAACAATGAAGAGGAGGAACATCACAGACAAGGCAGGCAATACAAAGGCAAAAATATCGAATTTCTCTTTTTTTTCCTTTTTCCCCACCTCCTCACTCTTAAGCTGGAGGAGCAAGGGTTTAAGATAGGAGAATAATTTAACTACTTTCTCTTTACCTCTTTCAAGGTATGGCATAATACCGGCAATGGATATATTCTCAAGGGGAATGCTGGTCAGCAGGTTTATTCCTTTTATCTCTTCTTCAAACACCTGCACTGCGCCGGATATTATGGTGGAAAAGAGGCCCATAAAATCTTCTACAATGGCGGGCAAAAATCTTTGCGAGGGATTTTTAATCACCTGCAGCTCCGTTTCCCGGGCATTTATGATGTTTTTGCTAAAATTTTCAGGAATTATAATCATAGCCGTTGCTTTACCGCCGGCCATGCGCTTGTTTCCCTCTTTTTCATCCACAACCGTGGTTTCAAACATCTCTTTCAGCTGCGGAGAATCCATGGCGCCCAGGAAGAACTTGGACCCGATATTTTTATCTTTGTCCACCACCAGCACCTTTACCATGGCCAGTTTGGCCCCATCTCCGGAAGGGGCAAAGATCATGCCCATCAGAGCAGTCATGGCAAAAGGGATGAATAGCAGCACCAATACTCCCATGGGAGCCTTTAGCCGCCTCTTCAGGTCATAACGGAAAATTAATAAAATCCGTTTCAATCTCGCAAACTCCTGCCGGTCAATTTCAGGAAAACAGCTTCAAGATTTGGAGATTTTATCTTCAGATCGTGGATGGTGATATGATTGTTAAACAGCAATTCCATTACCATAGGTATCTTTTCCGTATTATCAAAAGCCAGGTGCAGCTGATTGTCTTCGATTGAAAGAATGTCAGCCAATTTCGAATTTTTAAAAACCTGGGTGATTTTAGCGGCCGAAAATTCACCTTCAATATCCACGATCTCTTTCTCACCGACAATCTTAATGAGTTCATCCATGGTTCCTTTGGCCAGAACCTCTCCCTTGTCCATGATAGCAATCCTGGAGCATATTTCTTCCACCTCAGCCAATTGATGGGTAGTAAAAATAACTGAGGTGCCGGCTTCAGCCACCTGCTTGATTATCTCAAGAATATTCACTTTGGCCTGGACATCAATGCCAACCGTGGGCTCGTCCATCAGCAACAATTCCGGTTGGTGGATCAGGCCAATGGCCACATTCAACCGCCGCTTCATGCCTCCGGAATATTTTTTTACCGGATCTTTGGCGCGGCTGCTCAGCTCTACCATCTCCAGCAATGCATTAGCCCGTTCCTTTAATTCTGATTTTGGCGTTTGGTAGAGGCCGCCCCAGAACATCAGGTTGTCAAAGGCGTTTAAATCTTCATAAAAGGCCATATCCTGGGGAACAATCCCCATATAATTTTTGAGATGTCTGTTGGTGAATAAATTTTTACCCTTAAATGAAACCGTACCGGAAAAATTTTTCACCGTACCTGAAAGTATTGATATCAGAGTGGTCTTGCCAGCCCCATTGGGTCCCAGCAAACCCAGGACCTCTCCCTTGGCCAGGCTCAGACTGAGATTGTTTAAAGCCTGGATTTCACCGTAAGATTTGCTGATTCTCTTTAAATCAAGGAGTATATTTTCCATGGTTTATTCTACCACAAGCGATTTTTTTTCAACAAGACCTTAGGTGCCGCGAAAGATGACGCCTTCCCGCTTAAACCACTGGGTGCAAAAATAGATACCCAGGGCTGCCAGGGCAAATAACACCAGGTAAACTTCGATCAGCAGGCCGGTTTTAATGGTGCCCGCCACAATATCCTTGGCTGCCAGGGATACATTCAGAATCGGAATCAGAGCGGTTGTGGCATCCAATTTTATACCAGGAAAAATGCCAATTAATACCGGAACAATCACAATAAAGTTTAATGGAGCAATGATACTCTGGGCCTCTTTGTAAGATTTGGCAAACACAGAAGCGGACAACAGCAGCGCGGCAAAAAAGATGCACAGCGGCAACAGCAGGGAAAGGAGGGTGGCCACGGATTTAAAGCCAATGATTTTCATAACGCCTGACAGTATTTCCTGGGGGATTTCCTTGACCTGCTTTACAGTAATAAAGAGCCACACAATGGATAGTATGGCAGTGGCAAAACCGGCCAGAGTAATGACAATAAATTTACCCATCACGATTTCACCGCGGGTGGCCGGCGAAACCAGAATGGTTTCGATTGTACCGCGCTCCTTTTCACCGGCAGCCAGATCAATGGCAGGGTACATGGCGCCAAGAAATGAAAAAATGATGAAAAGATAGGGTATATAGCCTCCGGCATACTCACCAATTTTTTGTTTCATTGTGGCAATGTCATGTTCTTGAATCGTAATGGGAATGATAAAGGGTTTTTCCAGATTCTTTTCCTCAAGTCGCTGATCCAGCAATGTGTCCCGATAACCATTGATCACTCGCCGGATTCTATGTTTAGATCGCTGGTTCTCACTTGAATGCTTGTAGTGGAGTTCCACCTCACCGGTTTGGCCGGCCAGAATCGACTGATCAAAATTTTCGCCAAACACCACCACAAAATCGAATGTACCCTGCTGCAACATCTCTTTGATCTGTTCTTGATTAATGTCTTCCTGTATATGAAATTTCTCATTCTCCAATAGCTTTGCCTTCAGTGCCTGAGCATTATCCTGGGTGATCATGCCTATTTTCAATACCTTTTCCTGCGCTTTACGTTCCATGGATGTACCGATTTTTATGGAAATCTGTAATATAAGGAAAATGAAAATAAAGGGCATCACCACCATAAAAAATATGGTTCTGCGGTCTCTCAGTGTATCTTTTAATTCTTTTTTAAATATAATTGATGTCCGTTTCATCTTATCCCTCCCCCACTATACGCACAAATTCATCCTCAACGGATTTTGATTTGGTTTGATTGAGAAATGTTTGAAAGGTGTCACAAAAGAGGAGTTTCCCCTTGTGAATGATGGCCAGATCATCACTTAACAGGCTCACCTCTCCCATGATATGGGTGGAGAAAATTACAGTTTTATTTTCTTCCTTCATAATCTTGACCAGTTGGATGATGCTGCGGGAGGTGATGACATCCAGGCCCACTGTGGGCTCATCGAATATCACCACTTCAGGATTATGGATAATGGTACGGGCAATGGAGACCTTTTGCTTCATACCGGACGACAATTTACCAATTCTCTTATTGGCAAAGTCCTGGATATCAAGCATGTCAAATATTTTGTCCTTTCTCTCTTTAAAGGCCGCCGAGTCCATACCATTGAGATCAGCGTAATATTTAACCAGCTCATTGGCGGTTAGCCGGGCATAGAGGCCGGTTGAACCGGTTAGAAAACCAATTCTTTTTCTCACGTCCTGTGGTTGCTTGACAGTATCGAAGCCGGCTACCTGGATGGAGCCCGAAGTTGGTTTCAACATGGTGGCAATCATACGTAAAGCAGTGGTTTTACCTGCCCCGTTTGGACCAAGTAGCGAGAAAATTCTTCCGGGCTGGCAGGTAAAACTTACCTCTGAAACCGCATCAACGGATTTGGTCTTTTTGCCATGCTCCTTCTTCTGTTCCCTTGACAACTTAAAACTCTTGCTAATCTTGTCAACAACGATCATAAACACTCTCCAATATTGATTTTAGTTATTCAATTATACGAAAATTAATCATAAAAGTTGTAGCAATCAGAATCAACCCATGACTAATATAATACTACCATGGAATTGAACAAAAAATTCAAAAATTATTTAACACACGCCTCTAATAACAACAATGGAAAGTTACTGTTTTGGTAACTGATCCGAAAGGGTTTTCATAAAGAGGACAATCAGGTCTTCTTCCTCTGAGGTTAAACCAAGATCTCCCAATTCCTCTGTGTTCACATTTAGCTTTATTTCGGGTTTCGGCCACTGGGCTCCTTTTTTGTCGCGGGTGTTATAAAAATTAACAACCTCTTTCAGGGTTTTAAACACGCCATTATGCATAAAGACTTTAACAAAACCTTTGGCCGGCCTGAGGTCCACATTTCGTAAGGTTGGCACTTTATGCTTGCCCATGTTCTGTTTGGCATATTTCTTGTATTTTTTGGTGGTTTGCAGAAAACCTCCCAAACCTTTGTCGAGCCAGCTTGTACCATCAGGATTAAATTTTTTATCAATGGTGTAAAAGGGATTGTCCCTGTTGCCGGGAACACCCAGGTTATCATAGGTAAAATCTGTAAAGAGCGGAGGTATATTGTTTTCAGAAGTTAACACATGACATTCGGCGCATTTGCCCTTGGTATTGAAAAGAACCAGCCCCTTCAGTTCCAATTTATTTAATCCCAGACCCTGGTATTGTTTCATTGTAGGTTCGTCAATGTTTTCAACTTTTAGCCCTTTAGATTTTGTGTTTTTCCAGAATTTATCAAACTTGGAGTTAAAGGGATTGACCTCTCGTGAGCGTTCAAATGCGGCAACAGATTGGGCAACCCAGATGTATACCTGCCCCACATTTTTTAATGACAACGCATTCTGACCCCATACTTTTTTGAATAGGCCTGCATATTCGGATTTTCGAATGATCCTGACAATACTTTTTTTGTCAGCAATATTCTGTTCCAGGGGGTTGAGAAAGGGACCCATGGCCTGTTCAGCCAGCGGGTCTCCAATTTCCCAGCCAGTGGCCCGGCCATCCCAGAACATACCCCCCACAAAGTTTCCCTCTTTATCAATATGAAGTTTGGGGTTCATCCCTGAATAAGCGGCTGCTGGAGGTTTGCGGTTCCCGAAGCGAGGTTTTAGGGCACCAGGATATACACCCCACTTTTTATTGACCTCTGAATCAGGACCTGTCCAGCCAGCCTCCGGTCCATGACAGGTGGCACAGGATTGTCCCGGCGGATTTGAAAGATTTTCATCAAAAAATAATTTCTTTCCCAACAATTCTTTGTCAGATAAAGTTGTTTCATCGGCCCAATTGGGTA
>CBFDCH010000037.1:0-9804 GCA_965603235.1 uncultured bacterium
TTGGGCTGGTTGATCTTATTTTGCCACCAGAAAAGGTTCTTGACGAATCAGTGGCCAAGGCCCAGGCATTGGGTTCAATGCCAGCTGATGCCTATGCGGTCATCAAACAGAACCGGGTGGAATCCATTGTTGTTCAGGTTAAAAAATATGCACGGGAAAAAGAGGAATTGTTCCTGGATTGCTGGTATGCGGATGAGGTTCGCCAGCTTCTGCAACAGGCAATGGAAAAATTCTAATTGGTAAATAGGAGAGTTGCTGCGGATATTTTATCCTCTTCCGGAGGCTTGACAATTGAGTTGGCATGCCATATCATGAAATTTTGTACAAGATTACTGAACAAATGTCAAGATGGCTGTTCTTTTTTAAATGAAATACATTTAGCGGGAGAGTACCATGCGTTTAAGAAAAAGTTGTTTATTTCTTATTATTTTCTCACACATTATTTTATCCTGGTCAGTACCAATAGAATCCCAGATTTTCAAGGAGAACCGGGAACAAAAGACACAGAGGTTAAAATGGTGGACTGACGCCAGATTTGGCATGTTCATACACTGGGGCCTCTATGCCTTGCCGGCGCGACACGAGTGGGTTAAAAAGAATGAAAGAATGACCAATGAGGAGTATCGGAAATATTTTGAAATGTTTAATCCGGACATGTACAACCCTCAAGAGTGGGCAAAATTCGCCAAAAAGGCGGGGATGAAATATGCTGTCATTACAGCCAAACACCATGAAGGGTTCTGCCTGTTTGACTCCAAGCATACGGACTACAAAGTTACCAATACGCCGATAAAAAGGGATTTATTAAAAGAGTGGACCCATGCATTTCGATCTCAGGGTTTGAAGGTGGGTTTTTATTATTCATTGCTCGATTGGCATCACCCCCATTACACCATTGACCGTAACCATCCTCAGAGCGCAACGTCTGATGAGGAATATAAAAAGTTGAACCAGAATAAAAACATGAAGATCTATCGCGATTACGTTAAAAAGCAAGTAGCGGAATTATTATCCAATTACGGCAAAATCGATATTATTTGGCTCGATTATTCTTTTCCCAGCGGAAAGCATGGCAAGGGAAGGGCAGATTGGGACTCCATTAATCTGCTTAAGCTGGTCAGAAAACTACAGCCGCACATAATTGTGAATGACAGACTCGATCTGCTGGATATTGAAGGCGGATGGGATTTTACCACACCCGAACAGTATAAGGTATCCAAATGGCCCGAGAAAATGGGCAAAAAAGTACCTTGGGAAACCTGCCAGACCTTCTCCGGATCCTGGGGATACCACCGGGATGAGAAAACCTGGAAAAACATCAAACAATTACTGGTCCTTTTAATTGAATCGGTGAGCAAGGGGGGCAACCTTTTGTTAAATGTCGGACCCACAGCGCGTGGCGTTTTAGACTCCCGCGCCCGGCAAAAATTAACCGAGATCGGCAGGTGGATGAAATTCAGCAACCAGTCTATCTATGGATGCACAGAAGCGCCCGCAAACTTTACCGCTCCGGAGCACAGTTTGTTGACCTACAATTCCAAGACAAACCGCTTGTATATTCATCTACTGGATTATCCCCTTAAATGGTTCACACTAAAGGGATATGAAGGCAAGGTAAAATATGCCCGATTTTTGCATGATGGATCTGAGATTAAGTTTGGCAAACCCCGTCACAATGTCACCCATCAGGAAGTTAAGGGGAAGAATGACATCATCCTTATTTTACCGGTAGTAAAACCAAATGTAGAAATTCCCGTTATTGAATTATTCTTAAAGAAATGAAAAAAAACTGGCCAGACCACGATCTTTTGGTTGAAATCTCAAGGCTTTATTATACCCACGACTACAATCAGCAACAAATAGCCAAAATGCTGAAAATATCCAGACCCAGTGTGTCAAGGGCATTGAGTCAGGCAAAAAAATCGGGAATTATCAAAATTGAGATTGTGGATTATAAAGATCAATTTACCACCCTGGAGAGCAAAATCACGGCAAAATTCAATCTAATGAAAGTGATGATTGTCCCCAATGAAGGCTGCGACTCCGGTGAAATAAAGAACAGATTGGGGAGGGTTGCCGCCAAATACCTGGAAACATTGATATCAGACAATATGATTCTGGGGGTCTCCTGGGGGACCACCATGCAGGCTGTAGAAAAAAATCTATCCGTAAAATTTTTTGAAAACCTGAAAATTGTCCAGTTGGTAGGAGGGATGTCAAGGGGGCAATATGAAACCCATGCCAGTGTCATTGCCATGAGAATTGCCGATAAATATCACACCATACCATTTTTACTGCCAATCCCCGCCATTGTTGATAACCCTGAATTAAAACAAGCATTAACATTGGACAGGAATATTTCCCAAAGCCTTAGATTGCATCAAGAGGCAAATGTAGTCGTTTTTTCTATCGGGGTTTTTAATCAAAACTCTATACTACTCAAAGCAAAATATTTTTCTCCCCAGGAGGTGGCCCATCTGGAAAAGCAGGGCGCGGTAGCGGATATTTGCTCAAGAGTCATTACCGCACAGGGCGAAATCTGCAGCCCAAAACTGAACAACCGAACGATCGGAATTGAATTGGAAGAAATGAAGAATATTCCCCTATCCGTTGCTGTTGCTGGCGGAATAGAAAAACTGCCAGCTATAAAAGCCGCCCTTCAAGGCCATTACTTTAAAATCCTTATTACAGATGAAATAGTAGCCAGAGAACTTATTTGAGGACCATGGGCATTGGCATGAAAAATACTTCCGGGGATGGATAAAATGATCAATGGATACAATCATAAGGGAGTGGAGATAGATCTGACCTCCGGATCAGTGGTTGAGTTTGAGATTAAAGATCCTATATTTCAAAATTATTTGGGAGGCCGGGGCATTGGCTCATATTTCTTAACCCGGAAATTGACATCGGGGATAGAGCCCCTGTCGCCGGAAAATGTTATGGTAATATCCGCTGGAGGATTATCTGGAAGCATCTCTCCGTCGAGTGGACGATTTTCCGTGACTTTTAAATCCCCCTTATCCGGAACAATCTGCAGTGCCAATTCCGGAGGATTTTGGGGTAATACATTTAAAAGAACCGGATATGACGTCTGTATCATAAGCGGAAAGGCAGCCATTCCAGTATATATTTACATCTCGGATTCTCAAGTTGAAATTATTGAATGCCCCGATTTATGGGGGAAATCCATTCCGGAGCTAACCGAATACCTCACAGAGAAATATTCAAAAACAGCCAAGGTTATGGGGATCGGTATTGCCGGCGAAAAAAAAGTAAAATTTGCCTCCATGATGAATGACCACAATCGTGCTGTTGGCAGAGGCGGAGCCGGAGCGGTTATGGGTTCAAAAAACTTGAAAGCAATCGTTGTAAAAGGGAACAAAAAATTCAAGCCGGCAAACCAGAATTTATACAAAACAGGCCTTTACCAGGCCAATAAACTTGTTAAAAACCTCCCCATCACATCCCGCGCCTTAACAGAATTGGGAACCCCGGGCCTGGTGCAGTTAATATACAAGCATGATATGTTGCCAAAGCGAAATTTTACAGATGTAAAACATAATAAACGGGACATTGATAAAATTAGTGGTGAAACCCTGAGGATGGAGATTTTTGAAACAAGCAAAAGTTGTTTTAATTGTCCCATCCGCTGCGGAAGGGCAACCAGGGTCGGCGATAGAAGAGGAGAAGGGCCGGAATATGAAACCATTGCCATGATGGGTGCCAACCTGGGGATATATAACATCAGGGAAATTGCTCTGGCTAATTATTTATGCAACGAAACCGGCCTGGACACCATATCTCTTGGCGGTACCATTGCCCTGGCTATGGAATTATTCGAAAAAGGAATCATAAATAGCTCTGAGACCGGAGGAAGGGAGCTAAGGTTCGGGGCCAGCCATCTTCTGCAGGACCTGGTGCATTTAACCGCCCATCGGCAGGAATTTGGGGACCTCCTGGCCAATGGCGCAATGAGGCTCGCGGGCCACTATCAATCAAAAGATCTTGCCATGGTTGTAAAGGGCCTTGAATTTCCGGGGTATGATCCAAGGTCGTCTCTGCTGCAAGCACTTGGATATGCCACGTCGCCCAGGGGGGGATGTCACCTAAAAGGGGGTTATGCTGTCTGCCTCGGTTTTTTTGGCGGTACCAGGGAAGTCAGCAGATTCCTGCTTGATACCTCCGCAGGGCATTGTGTTGAGGCCCAGGATGCCGGATGTATTACTGACGCTCTGGGAGTCTGCCGGTTCATTTCATATTCGGTCAGCGAAAATGAAATATCAAGAATATACTCTGGATATACAGGGCTGGACTATGGCCCTGAAGATTTTAGGGCTGCCGCCAGACGGATACAGAACATTGAAAGACTTTTCAACATAAATGAGGGATTTACAAAAGCAGATGATACCCTTCCCCAGAGAATGTTTACGGAAAAAGTAAAAATTGGCGGGAAGCTCAGGGCGATTGATGAAAAAAGTCAATTTGAATCCATGCTGCTAAAATATTATGAAATCAGGGATTGGGATGAACATGGAATTCCACAGGAAGGGGAATTGGCATAGCAATGAAGAATTTGAAACAGGATATGATAAACGTGGGCAGGGCCATGCTGACATTGGAGCTGCAGAATACTCACAGTGGAAATATTTCAGCCAGAGAAAAAGATGACATGTTGATAACCAAAACAGGTTCCATGAAAGGACATCTCCAGGTCACTGATCTGGTTAATCCGGGGATATACCAGCCAAAATCCGGGCTTTTCCAGGCATCATCAGAAACTGGAACCCACCAGAAAATCCTTCAATATGCAGGCTCAGCGGTCCATGCCCACTCATTACCGGCTACCCTTATCTCATATTATGCAAAGGATGTCGAACCCAACGATATTTTGGGCAAAACCTATTTGGGCCACATTCCCATTATTGAATTTGAGTATCCCATCGGATCAAAGGAAATGGAGGAGAAGATTCCCGAGATTTTGAGAAAACATCCTGCCATGATCATAAAAACCCATGGCCCCATATGCAGGGGATCAACAGTATATGAATCATTTTTTTTAATGAATGTGGTTGATTACAGCTGCAACATCCTGTTAAATATGGATAAATTAAACATCCCATCAGATAAAATCCCGGGCAATGGCTATCCAAAAATCACCGGTTATTCATTGCCATCGGGTATTAAAGAGACAAGGGACAATGAATTGATCAGACAATTCAAATTGGTGGCATCTGATATGTTCACCTTGAAACTTAGCCCGATACATACGGGTTCGATCAGCGTCAGGGATGGCAAGGAGATGCTCTATTCTCCCCGCGCTTCCTCACCAGAATATATTGATAATGAAATTTTTCGCCTTAAGCTCGGACAGGATTTTGAAGATTTTTTCCACATTCTTCATCAAGCCGTGTATCGGCACTCACACTCTCAGGCTGCTGTTTTTACTCACTCGCCCCAGGCTTTGATTCAAGGTTTTCAGGCTCTATGGAAAAGAGAGGATAGAATTATCCCTGTTGATGCAGAAGGCGGGTATCTCTACCCTGCAGTACCGGTGATCTTGCCTGATGAGGACATGAAAAAAATCATCAAAAAAGCAGAAAGGTATAAAATGGTGGTGATTGCAGGCATCGGTGTTCTGGCATTGGGTTATACGCCCACCCACTGTATCCACCATAATTCTTCTCTAAAAAATATCTGTATCCTGAAAACCGAATTAGACATACTGGAAAAGACCAAGGTCCTTGAAGATCCCGACCAATTTATAAAGAAAAGGGGAAAAGAGTGGTAGGAATGGAAAATTCCGGATTTCTGGCTTTTGACCTGGGGGCATCATCAGGAAGAGCCATATTTGGTTCTTTTGCCCAGGAGAAACTCAAACTCAAAGAAATTCATCGGTTTTCAATCCAAATGACCCGCAAAAACAATCACTGGCACTGGGATATTCATCGCTTTCTGGAAGAGATTAAAAAAGGTTTACAGGCATGTGTCGGGGAATATAAGTGCCGCCCCTCTAGCATGGCTATTAACACATGGGGAGTTGATTTTGGATTACTCTCATCCGCCGGAAAACTCCTTGAACTTCCTTTTGCTTATAGAGATCCCAGAACGGATGGCATGATGGAAAAATTTTTTGGCCTGATTCCGAAAGAGCGGATTTATAAAGCAACAGGGATCCAGTTTATGCCCATTAATTCTCTTTTCCAGCTCTATTCAATGGTATACCACAAAAGTCCATTGTTAAAACAAGCAAAAGATCTACTATTCATTCCGGATATATTAAATTATTTTTTATCCGATGCCAAATGTACTGAATTTTCATTCGCCACCACGTCTCAGCTTTATAATCCAATCAAAAAGAATTGGGAGGACGCATTGTTTGCCAGAATGGATATTCCCATAAACCTCATGCAAAAGATTGTTCAGCCAGGAACAAAAATTGGCCATCTCAATAAACGAATTGCCGGAGAAACCGGGATGGACAACCTTGCTCTCTATTCAGTTGTATCTCACGATACAGGTTCGGCGGTTGCTGCTGCTCCGGGTAAAGGCCGGCATTGGGCCTATATAAGCTCCGGTACATGGTCCCTACTAGGGGTAGAAACCAAGAATCCCATCATCACGGATTCAACTCTAAGATTAAATTTTACCAACGAGGGAGGAATAAACTCAACGTTTAGAGTTCAAAAAAACATGACTGGCCTTTGGATTCTTCAACAATTGAAAAAATCTGAAAAATCTTTACAAAACCTCTCGTTTGCCGAAATTATACAAAAAAGTTTGGCTGCTCCCCAGTTCAGAGCTTTCATAGATCCGGATAATGACAGTTTTATGAATCCCGCTCACATGGGAGAAGCAATGGTTGAATATGGTCAAAGAACTGGACAGAGAATTCCTCGTGATGCAATAACCCTTGTCAGGGTTTCCCTGGAAAGCCTGGCCTTGAAATACAGATATTGTCTGGAACAGCTAAATCAGATTTATACCGATAGTATCAAACAGATTCATATCATTGGCGGCGGTTCAAAAAATCAGGTATTGAACCAATTTACTGCCAATGCCACTGGTATAAAAGTTTATGCCGGACCCGGTGAAGCAACATCCATAGGCAATATCATGGTTCAGGCCATTTCAAATGGCAAGGTAAAATCAATTGAGAGGGCGAGAGAAATAATAACAAATTCCTTCCCCATCAAAGAATTTGAGCCCCGGGATGTAACAAAGTGGGATCAGGCATTTAACAATTTTAAAGAAATAATTCACATAGATTAATCCATGGAGGTGGATCAATGAATCCTGATAAAGTCCATAAAAAACAATATTCCCAAAAACGGCTAATCGGCACAATCCCTAAAATAGGTATCCGGCCTGTTATAGATGGCCGAAGAAAAGGGGTACGAGAATCATTGGAAGTACAAACCCTTACCATGGCAAAAACCGCGTCTCAATTCCTGGAAAAAAACCTGACTCATGCGAATGGATTGCCTGTTGAATGCGTCATTGCAGACCATTGCATCGGAGGTGTGGCAGAAGCTGTAATGGCTGAAGAAAAATTCAGAAAAGAAGGAGTGGGATTATCATTAACCGTTACTCCCTGCTGGTGTTATGGAACGGAAGTCATGGATACCGATCCCATTATGCCCAAGGCTGTTTGGGGCTTCAACGGAACAGAGAGACCCGGGGCTGTGTATCTGGCAGCCGCTATTGCCGGATACAATCAAAAAGGATTACCCACCTTCTCTATTTACGGCAGAGATGTCATGGACAAGGATGACAATAAAATTCCCGAGGACGTGGCGACAAAACTCCTTCTCTGGGCTCAATCGGGACTGGCCGTGGCCGAGATGCGCGGCAAAACCTACCTTTCAATCGGATCGGTTTCAATGGGAATAGCCGGCTCTATCATAAACCAGGATTTTTTATCAGATTACCTGGGCATGCGCACAGCCACAGTGGATATGACTGAAGTTGTTCGTAGGATTGACAAAAAAATATACCCGGACGAGGAATATCAACAAGCTCTCGATTGGGTAGGAAAATATTGTAAAGAGGGTGAAGATCCAAATCCCCCCAAACAAAGATCCTCAAAAGAGAGAAAAAAACATGAATGGGAGACAGTGGTAAAAATGACTTTGATCTTCCGGGATCTTATGGTAGGGAATCCCGGGCTGACTGAGATTGGTTATGGAGAAGAAGCTCTCGGTTACAACGCCATTCTTGCGGGCTTCCAGGGTCAACGCCAATGGACAGACCATTACCCCAATGGAGATTTTAGTGAAGCTATTTTAAATTCTTCCTTTGATTGGACTGGCATTAGAGAACCCTACTTACTGGCCACGGAAAATGACAGTTTGAATGGGGTTGTTATGCTGTTTGGCCACCTTTTAACAAACACGGCCCAGATTTTCGCGGATGTAAGAACTTTCTGGAGCAGAGAAGCAGTTAAACGGGTCACTGGTGAGGATTTATCCGGCATGGCTGCCAACGGGATTATACACCTGATCAATTCAGGTCCTGCATCGTTGGATGGAACGGGAGAACAATTACAAAAGGGGCTGCCAGCCATGAAACCCTTCTGGAATATAGCACCTGCTGAAGTCAAAAAATGCTTGCAAGCAACAAAATGGTGTGCAGCTGACTTGGGTTATTTCCGAGGAGGCGGTTTTTCATCGCAGTTTTTATCTCGGGGAGGTATGCCGGTCACAATGTCCAGGATAAATTTAATTAAGGGACATGGTCCCGTTCTTCAACTGGCAGAAGGGTATACAATTGAATTGGATAAAAAAGTGCATCAAAAGTTGGACAGAAGAACCAATTTCACCTGGCCCACTACCTGGTTTGTGCCCATATTAAACAATAAGGGACCATTTAAGGACGTTTATTCAGTCATGGCAGCTTGGGGAGCCAATCATGGAGCCATCTGTTTTGGCCACATTGGAGATAAACTTATTACCCTGGCATCAATGTTAAGGATTCCTGTCCACATGCACAATGTATCTATAGAAAGGATATTCAGACCAGCAGTCTGGACCGGTTTTGGTTCAAATAACCTGGAAACAGCGGATCTGAATGCCTGTAAGACCTTTGGCCCGCTGTATGGATAATTGAAGGGTAAGTAAATGAGAGTTGCCCTTTTTGTTCCCTGCTTAACTGAAAATTTTCACCCCCATACTGCCATATCTACAGTCAATATTTTAAATTTCCTGGGCGTTAAAACAGAATATGTCAGAAACCAAACCTGTTGTGGATTGCCAGCATACAATTCAGGCCATATTAAAGAGGTCATCCCCCTGGCCAGGCACTTTATAAATTTATTCAACAAAAAGGATTATGTTGTCGCTCCCTCCGGATCTTGTGTGGCAATGATACGGTCCTTTTACCAAAAGTTGGACCTGGGCCAAAAGGAAAAATCCATTTTACATGAGCTAAACCAAAAAATATTTGAAATTACTGAATTTATTGTTGATGTTTTGCACGTAACAGATTTAAATGGGTTTTTCTCTCACAAAATTACCTACCATGATTCATGCATTCTCAATCGGGAGCTGGGAATAAAAGAACAGCCCAGGATCCTTTTAAGAAGTATCAGGGGCGTGGAATTTATCGAAATGGCTGGATCTGATGAATGTTGTGGATTTGGCGGTACTTTTTCCGCAAAATTCAGCCAGTTGTCTATCAGCATCCTAAAAAAAAAATGTGAGAACATAAGAAAAACGGGCGCTGAATTTTGTGTTGGAGCTGATTCAAGCTGCCTGATGAATATTGGCGGGTATCTGGCAAAAAACAACATGGGCATTAAAATTC
>CBFDCH010000038.1:0-9772 GCA_965603235.1 uncultured bacterium
TTGAAATCCGATTCCCTGGTGGTAGATCGGGAGCTGCTGAAATATTATTACCACTTTAATGGCTTCCTCAATACCCGGGTAAGTATTGTCCCTCAATTAAAAAAAAGGAGAGCGGACATACAATTTACCATCAGTGAAGGTAAAAAGATCACAGTGGCTGATGTCCGCTTCGCTGGAAACAGGCAATTTACTACCGCTGAGCTGAACAAGGTGATGGGGACCAAAGCCAAGGCTCCCTTCGTGCAGCAGAAAATCAGCGAGGATGTGGAGCGGCTGCGGCAGTTTTATTTTAACAACGGCTATGATGAAGTGGATATTAATCTTGAGATCTCCAGGGGGATGGAACGAACCGTGGTGATTAAGATCCAGGAGGGAGAATCGTTCCAGATGGCCAAATTGATTGTGGTCGGGGCTTCTTCCGATCAACAAGGTTTGTTGACACGCCTCTTCCCGCTGAAGCAAACAGCTCCGTTCGACCGTTCCCTGGTCGAAAGGTACCGCATGGAAGTGGAAAACAGCGCTCTCTTTAATGAAATAAAAATCGAAAAAATAGTCCGGCAATCCAGGCAGGTCGACCTGTTGGTAAAGGTGATTCCGGACCGCTCCAAGTATTACGGTTTCCGTATCGGCTGGGAAGAAAGAAGGCTGGGAGAGGATTTTCTCGCCGAATTGGTGCAGGGGCTGCGCGGCACCCTTGAATATCAGGAGAGAAATATATTCAATACCTACTCATCTCTATCAGCGATCTTTCAAATTGGTATCAACCGCAAGAGACGGCTGGTGGTATCCTATGATACACCCTACTTCTTATTACAAAAGATTGATTCCTCGTTTCGCATCTGGCAGGAGGATGAAGTTTATCAGTATTTCAAATTTAACCGCTTTGGCATTGAGGAATCCCTGGTTAAACGGGTGACGCCCAATTCCTATGTGTTTGGCTCGCTGAACTGGTACCGCACAGAACTGACAGAGCTGGATATAACTCCATCTGCCGTGGATCCATTGAATGCCCCCTTTGATACCATCTCTCTGAACCTTTCTTATGTAATTGAGGAGCGGGACGACCCCTTTAATCCCACCACGGGTGATTACTTCGCCTCGGATCTGAAGGTGGGGCTGCCCATCTTTGACCAGCACCACTCATTTTTTAAATTCTTTATGCGTTATCAAAAAAATTTCAAATTCCTCAACAATGGAGTGCTTGCCTTTTCACTACGCAACGGTTTTGCTTCTGGTGAGCTGGCTGTTACTGAGCGGTTTTTTGCGGGCGATATCCGTACCTTCCGCGGTCATAGCAACTACAGGCTGGGACCCATCGATGAAGAATCTGAGAGCAAAGCTCCGTCAGGGGGCAAAGCCATGCTGCTGTTTAACCTGGAAGCCACCTTCCCGCTCTTGATTATTCCCATTGAGGATTTATACTATTCCGTGTTTGCCGATGTTGGCAATGTATTTACCAATACCAGTGATTTTTCGTTGGGGGACCTGGAAAAAGCCGTGGGTTTAAGTATCAAATACAAAACACCGTTGGGACCTTTCCGAATTGTTGTTGCCTGGAACATGAGAGGTGGCGATGCCAGCAGCTTTGAGTTTCACTGGGGGATAGGCAATGCTTTCTAAATTATTATTAACCCTTATGCTGCTGTTGCAGGGCCAGGCTGTAATTGTGGAAAAAATTGCCGCTGTTGTCAACGAAGAGATAATAACCCTGGGGGATATTAACCGGGCCATTCTCTTTTATCCGGTGTTTCAAAAACAAGACGAAACAGAGGGAGAATTTTATAACAGGGTACTGCAGGATTTGATTAACTACAAAGTTATTTACCTGGAGTATAAAGATGATTTTATTCCAAAAGATGATGATTTTGAGGCGGTGCAGATTGCCATAATAAAAAAAGTGGGATCACTGAAAATATTGTACGACCTTTTCGAACGGCTGAGTATGGATTGGCAGGATTTTAAATTGTATATTACCGAAAAGGTGATGTATGAAGAGGTCCTGGAACGAAAATTTCAATTGAAAATTGTGGTGAATTTCAAGGAGATCGAAAACTTCTATAATCAGCAATACCTGCCGCTGCAGCGCAAATTGAATCTGCAGCCCAAAACGCTGGTGGAGATGGCCGGGCTGATTGAAAAACACCTGCAAAAGGAGAAGATTGAAGAACGTCTGGCCGGCTGGCTGCAGGAGATGCGCGCCCTATATGATATTGAAAATAAATTGACAGAGGAGTAATCATGGAGCTTTTCCCAAATCAAGAGAAGAAATATATAAAAGATCTGCTGGTGGGGGATCGTGTTGATTCCCACTTTAAGATTGTTTCTGCTTCGAAGCGGAGCAAACGTGATGGCGGTTTCTTCCTTACCCTGGAATTGATGGATAAAACCGGACAAATCGCGGCCAAATTATGGGAACAAGCCGATCGATTTTTTCGCATGATCAAGGAGGGTGACGTCTATAAAATCAATGGTTATGTTAATGAATATCAGGGTAAAAAAGAGATAAAGGTGGATGGTATCAACCCGCTGTCAACCGAAGAGAGTGAGGTGAACCCGGAGGAATTTTCGCTTCAGGCCACATTTGATACTCAATCGGAATTTTCCGGCCTGATGG
The DNA here is from genome assembly GCA_965603235.1 of uncultured bacterium. Lineage (GTDB taxonomy): Bacteria > Acidobacteriota > Aminicenantia > UBA2199 > UBA2199 > CBFDCH01. The sequence goes on from CBFDCH010000038.1 coordinate 2,615, forward strand.
CATTGATCCGGGAAAACCTTACCACCCCGCCACTGCAGCAACTGCTCGACCTGTTTGAAAAAAAATATGGCCAGCAGTTTTCATCCCATTACGGAGCCCAAAGAATCCACCATGCCTACCCGGGCGGACTGCTCAAGCATACCGCCGCCGTAACCCGGGCTGTTTTTTTTATGGCTGACGAATATTCTTTAAACAAGGAAATTTTGGCGATCGGTGCCTTGTTCCATGATATTGGCAAGTTGGAGGAATTCACCACAGATCCGGTTATCGGGCCCACCTCTCAAGGGGGACTGGTGGGACACATTGTCATCGGTCACCAGATGTTCCAGGATTTAAAGAGGCAAATCGTCGATTTCCCCCTGGAGCTGGCCTTGCAGATAGAGCATATGATCGTGTCTCATCACGGTGAAAAGGAGTTCGGTTCACCGGAGCTGCCCAAAACCAGGGAAGCGGTTGCTCTATACATTGCCGATTTGCTGGATTCCCGGCTGGCCATCTTTGACGAAACAATAAAGAATTCAGAAACCAAGGGAGCATTCACAGACTACCTGCGTATTCTGGAGCGCCGCCTCTATATTCCTGAAACAGAGAGGCAGGATAAGTGATGAACAGCACGGGCAACGACCATGGATGAATTGATTTGCCCCATCTGCCACTCAGACAATGTGCTGCCGTTTGAGGATGATGGCGGCACCCCAACAGATGATAGCTTTGTAATCATCCTCCTCTCGGCCTTTGTCATTATCGGCGCTTATGCTATTTTTGTGATATCCACTTACCTTTTTTTTCCCCTGGTGGTCTTTTTGGCCATTTTTATTTCCAGCCGGTTTATCAATAGAAAGGAGAAAAAGAAAAATCCCAAAAAGAGAAAAAAAGGGGATTATGTCTGCCTCGACTGCAATGGCACATTTAAATCATAAAACACCTGAACGACTGAACAAAGGTCCGGTTTCCATATATTTTGCCATAAAAAACAATCTGTGATAGAATTTTTTTATGGACAAGGCGGTTTCTGCATTTAAAGCCGAGGTATTAAAGGTTATCAAGGACAAGGATATTAAATTCATCCTCTTCGGACCCCTGGCGAGAAAAGAGGAAAACAGCCAGGTTGATGTTAAGATACTTATTTCAACCAAGCTCGATTACAGCACAGCCAGAAAACGGATCGAAGAGATCGAAATGAAGATGGTTGATTCACACAACGTATTGATAAATTCCTTTTTGTACACCGAGAGAGAGTTGGAGCTGAAAAAATTCGATCCCTTTTTGGTTTATGTTCAAAAAGAGGGTGTGGCCCTGTGAAAAACGAAATCAAGGCCATTATTGACAAGGCGGAGCGGTCCCTGAAATCGGCTGATCATGAGTTTCGTCAGGGCAATTATGATTTTGCCTGTTCCCGGGCCTATTTCGCCGTGATTCACATGCTCCAGGGTGTGTTGCTGCACGATGGTCATCCCTATATATATCACCGGGATATCATTACCGTCTTAAACAACCAATATGTGAAAAAAAAGGTGTTTGACAGCGAACTTCTAAAACACATCAAATATCTGGTCAAGCGGCGCGAACTGAGCGATTTTTCCTTCTCCCTGACCATTTACAGTCAAGAGGTGGAGCAGTGCATCCTGCGGGCCAAAATTGTCAATTCTTCCCTCTCAGCCTATCTCATAGACAAAATTTTCAAAATCGAAGATTAATAGGACTGCATATCTCTATTTTGAACCCAATTGTTGTGCCACCCGTATAAAAATATCAAGGGGTAATCATGGTAAAAAAAGTATCTGTTATTTCTGTAATCGGCGTCATAATTATGATGTCGTTTTCAGGCGCTGCTCTGGCGCAGCAGGGCGGGGAGCCGGTTTTAATCGGTAAAAAGTATTCGATCCAGTCAAAGGTTTTGCATGAGAAGCGGACATTTCTGGTTCATCTGCCCAGGGGATACCATGAGGGCAGGCAGAGTTATCCGGTGCTCTATGTATTGGACGCCGAATGGCTGGCTCTGTATGCGCTGGTGGTTGGCACTGTTGACTATGTGCATCAATTTGAGCGTATGCCGCGGGTGATTGTAGTGGGAATTTATAACACCGTGCGCAACCGCGACATGATCCCGGCTGCTGTTAGTCACCGCCCCGGCTCAGGAGGGTCGGATAAATTCCTGGAGTTCATTACTACTGAATTGATGCCCCATATTAAAAAGAATTACCGCACTCGTCCCATTAATATACTTTACGGCGGCTCCAATGCCGGTTTGCTGGCTGTGTACGCTTTCTTAAAAAAACCGTACCATTTCCAGGCCTGCCTGGCCAGCAGCCCCATGATCGGTCATTGTTCAACTTTTATTTACCAGCAGACACGTGAGTTTCTCAAAACAAAAACGCCGGCCAACCGTTGCCTCTACATGATCTATGGCAAGAGTGATTATCCCAGGGCAACCGATACCATACCCACCTATTACAACTTCCTGAAAAAAAACAATCAGGGAAAATTCAAAGTGGCCATGAAGCTGATCGCTGATGATGGCCATGTGCCTTACACCACCTTTTTTTACGGGCTAAAGTTTATCTTCTCTTCTCTGCGGTGATGTTATTTCTTACTCCAGCCGGGTGAGAGAGAGGTGTGGTGTTCATGTGGATGATGGCTGGTCCGGTAGGTTGATAAAGGAACCATTGGCCAGGATGATGTTGGTGTCGCTGGTTCCAGTCTTGAGAATATATTTCAAAAACCCATCGAATGACTGACCGCTGCCATTGCTGCCCAGCCAGTATTCGCCGGCCTGCCCACGGCTAATGTAGTGAAACTTCCGGCCCCAGCCGTCGCGCAGGGGCGCTGTGAGCTTGATTTCAGTGGCTAGATGGCCGGCCAATTCCTCAATCGATTGGGCCGGGGGCAGCTCGCCCCGCGTTTCAAGATATTTTTCAATGGCCTGGCTGATGGTCTTCATGCGCTCCAGAGTAATATTCAGCCGGTCAGCATCCGATGCTGTCATGGCCAGGAACAAACCTAAAAAAACTGAAAATATTGAAAAGCGTTTCAAATTCATGACCATCCTCCACCATCAATTCCTTGCATACTTTAATAATAGCGGCCGGAATCTTTTCTGTCAACATCTAATATGATGATTGTTAAAAATATATGAGCGGCCCATCATAAGATGTGGTGGTTTTGCTTGAGTTTTTATCTTTTTTGCTTATGCGAGCGGATTAATTTTTTTTTTTTGTAACCAAAAACATTTTTTTCCAGTATAATAATATATAATATGTATCAATTTTTGATACATATTGTGTGGGATTGACAAAATGTGGCGGAACAAAAAGGACAAACCAAAACCAACACCCCCGTTTATTGGTTCGCGGCTGCTCGGTTTTTTGCTGCTGGAAGACGACCAGCAGGAAAAACTGGGTGATTTTGAAGAGGCCTATGGCCGGGTACTGGCAAACAGGGGGAGGTTAAGGGCCGGATTGTGGTATTGGCGGCAGATCCTGAATGTTATTCCTGCCTGTTTGGAAAATTTAATCTATTGGAGGTCGACCATGCTGTTCAACTATTTAAAAGTGGCCTGGAGAAATCTGAGCAAACACAAAACCATATCCCTGATCAACATTTTCAGCCTATCCCTGGGCATTACCTTTGTTATCCTGGTTTTTTTATTTGTTAAAAGTGAATACTCCTATGACAGGTTCCACCACAATGCGGATACTGTTTTTCGCCTGATGAACGTATCCCCAACCGATAAAAATCAACGAATTGCCGCCTATAGCCCCATGCGCATGGCGGATGATTTTAAAAACCTCTACCCGGAAATTGAACAGGCCGTAAGAATGGTCAAAACAGGCGCCATTGTCAAGGGTGGCGGAGAGCCTTTCAGAGAGGATATTTTTATGGTTGAGGAGAATTTTTTCAAAGTGTTTTCATTCCCCATCCTCAAAGGCAACCATACCGCCCCGCTGGATCATAGTTTTGACGTGGTGCTGTCAAAAGAGATGGCAGCCAAGGTTTTTCCCGGTCAGGATGCCATTGGCCAACCCATGGAAATTACCAGGGGCAGTCAAATAATACCCTGCGTGGTGTCAGCGGTTTTTGATAATAAAAAGGGGGAATCGAGCCTGGTATTTGATATTATCCTGCCATTCGCGATTTATAAACAGCGCTACCAGGGCAAATTCATGATGACCAGTTTTCATGCCAGCGGCGGTGAAACCTATATTCAACTCAAAAAAGGGATTAATTATAAAGATTTTAATAAAAAACTGGCTTTGGCGCACACCCACCTCACTCAATTGAGTCGAAAAGGGAAAAACCGCTGGTTCTTCCTTCAGCCCCTGGCCCGTATCCACCTGCATCACTACAATGCCCACACATTGACAACGGTTGGTTTTGCCATTTATTCATATATTTTATCAGGCCTGGGACTGTTGGTACTGATTATTGCCTGTATCAATTTTTTAACTTCATCCCTGGGCCGGGTGGTCAAAAGATCACGGGATGTTGGTATCCGCAAGGTGGTGGGTGCCAGCCGAAAACAGCTCTCGCGCCAGTACCTGGGCGAGGCCCTGTTGATCAGTACGATCGCCCTGATTGGCGGTATTGTCCTGGCCCGGGTGTTTTTGCCCACCTTTAATCTTCTGGCCAGTAAAAGTATCCCCTTTCAGATTGATTTTTCCTTTCTGACTGCAGTGGTGCTGATCACGTTGGGGGTGGGCCTGATGGCCGGACTCTACCCGGCTGTGGTCCTCTCCCGGTTTCAACCGGTCAAGGTGCTGCGTGGGTCAGCCATGGTCAGGGGGCGGGGTTATTTTAATAAAACCCTGGTGATTGTGCAGTTTGTATTTTCGGCTTTCCTGATCATCTCCACCCTGGTGATGCGGCAGCAATTAAATTTCATGAGAGAGGTAAAATTGGGTTTTGACCAGGAGAGGCTGGTGGAGCTGGGCATGAACTCAAGGGATGATAAGGGCGCATTGGTGTTTCAGCGGTTTAAAAATGAAGTCAAGTATAATGATAATATCCTGGCCGTTTCAGCCGCAGCCACTCCCTTTGGCGGTAGCTGGACCTGGCTAGGCGTTGAGACGCCGGAAAAAAAAGAGTTCAGCTTTCATTACAACCTGGTGGATCCCGGATATGTTAAAACCATGGGTATGGACATTGTTGATGGCCGTGATTTTTCAGGTCAAATTTCCACGGATCAAAAGGTTGCGGTGATTGTAAATCAAACCTTTGTCAAACAATTCGGCCAACTGCGCTCCCTGAATGAACTAATACCGGGTAAATTTGCCAACAATCCCCAGATTATTGGCGTGGTCAAAGATTTTCACCATACCTCGCTGCACCAGGAGATTAAACCAATGGTGTTTACTCTCAGCTATGACGCCATTAAAGCCAAGGTCAGCAGCCTGAATACACCGGGCTGGCCCCCCAGCCTGGACACAATTGTCCTACGCATAGGCCCGGGTGACCCGCGGCCGGTCCTCGATTTTATCGCGCAAAAATGGCGGCTTGCCTCACCCGGATCACCGCAGGAAATACGCTTCGTTGATGACACTTTGAACACCCTTTACCAGTCGGAACAGAATTGGGGCAGGATTGTCAATTATTCCTCTATCTTCGCCATTTTGATTGCGGCCCTGGGTTTGTTCGGCCTCTCAATGCTGGCCGCTGAAAAAAGGATTAAGGAGATTGGTATCCGCAAGGTATTGGGCGCAGCCACTGGCAGGCTGGTGCTGTTTTTCGGCAAGGACCTGCTGCGCCTGGTTGTGGTGGCCAATATTATTGCCTGGCCGCTGGCCCTTTATGCCATGGATCTGTGGCTCAAGAGTTTTGCCTACAGGATCACACTGAATCCCCTGCTGTTCGTTTTTGCCGCGCTGCTCACCCTGGTGATAGCCGCCCTGACCATCAGTTATCAAACCTTGAAAGCCGCGTTCACCAATCCGGTGGACACGGTGAAATATGAGTAAATATGGTTAAAAGATATCAGGAGTATTAAATGAAACTTTTATCACGAGCCGAAGAGATTGTGTTGCTTGCCATTCTTAAGTTAGCGGATAATGCCTATGGAGTAACCATAAAAGAGCAGATTGAAAAGGAAACCAATGACAAGTGGTCCTTTGGCTCCATTTACATGCCCTTGAACAAATTAACCCGCAAGGGATTTGTGGATAAAAGTATGGGTGATCCGCTGCAGGAGCGGGGCGGGCGCAGCAAGTGCCTGTACCGCGTAACCGAGGAGGGCCGTTCGGCCCTGCTGGCCATCCGCCGTGTGCAGCAAAACCTGTGGTCCAACCTGCCGGCAGACACCCTGCCCGGAGATGAATAAATTATCTCTAGGTGAGACATGGTTTGCTCCCACGGACAGAGTCCATTTCTAAGATAACAACACGGATGAATTTATAATTTGAACGGAGCTAAAATAGTTGAGCAAAATGGTGATTGGTCCCCGCTGGGGGAAAAAACCCGGCTGTCTGAGCGAGCGAGTCGGTCCTTGGAAACGTGAGCGAGTTAAGGGTTTTTAAATCAAACCATTTTGCGTTCCCCTTGGGGACAACAACATACTTGCGGATGTGAAAATATAAATTCATCCGTGAAGGGTAAGGTTTCCTATTGCGAAGAATCTCGTTTGAGTAACTTTTTAACAGATTTCATATTTTGCGGTAAGGGCTTATGTGGTTTGGCCGGTGCAGGAGCTGCCTGAGCCGGCAGTGCAGGCAAAGCAGTGGGCCCCAAAAACAATGGACCGTTCCAGGAGCTTCTTATAATCAAAGGTAAACACCGTGTTTTGCGCATCCTCCATCAGATTCAGGTCCAGCATCTGGTTAAAATCGCAGTCATAGAGTCTGCCGTCATGGGCCACGCTGAGCTGATCACGGCACATTACTTCAGCGGCAGCCGCCGGATTAAAAGCGTTTTTCAGTAATTCCATGTAATCCTGATACTGCCCCTTCCTTTTCAACTCCTTTTCAAAGCGATTGATGGGAAAATTATTGAGAATATAGAGTTGATTAAATGTTACGCCATGGTTTGGACCCAGTTCATTTTGGAAAACAACAGCCAAATCTTTTTGTGCTCCCGGTATGCTGGCGCAGTCCTTATTGTAAATCAGGTTTAAAATCAGGACCTAACCCGCTATACCGTAACCCACTTCATTAATCAGGCGCATGCAGA
>CBFDCH010000039.1:0-9712 GCA_965603235.1 uncultured bacterium
AAAGCAAAAGGTGTTTTGGAAACGGCTTCCAGAGCGGCAAGGGAAAAAAACAGCGGGCAACATCTATCCGTTCCTTTGTTATCACCACCGCGCCGTCATGGAGTGGAGAACCAGGTGTAAAAATTGTCAAAAGCAAATCCTTGCCAACCATGGCATCAATCTTGATCGGCTTATTGACATAATCCTTAACTTTAATTTCTCTCTCAATTGCAATAATGGCACCGATCTTTGACAGGGAAAGGGCCATCACTGTATTGATTATCTCTTCTTTTACTTCCGATTGGCCTGACAGGTCGTACTTTGTTTTCAACTTGCTGCCGATTTCAGATAAAATTTCCCTGAGTTCATTCTGAAAAAGGACGATGATGGCAAAGATGAGGTAGGTTAGGAAATTGTTCAGGATATTTGAAAAAGCGTTTAACCTGAGTAAACTCGCCAAAAAAGCAGCAATGCCGATCAGAACCAATCCCACGGCCATCTGGTACGATTTGGTTCCTTTAATCAGCAGTAATAAATAATAAAAAATCAGAAAAAGGAAAAAAATATCTATTATGTCTGTAATACTGAATTTTGAAAAGGCATAAAAAATATAATCAATAATCATCTAAACTCAAATTTTTGCTTTTCCAGCCCCTCGTCTGCCTGTTGGCGCTTTTTTGGCACTATCATTTTTCTTAACCGTTTTACCCACAATTTTAGCAATATCAGCAGAAGACAAAGACTCCTTTTCAAGTAGCAATTGGGCGATTTTCTCCAATTTATCTCTATTACTGCCAATAATCTGCTTGCTGTTTTCATAGGCACAGTTAATGATTTTGGCAATCTCATAATCAATTTTTTTGGCGGTCTCCTCAGAATATTCCGCGTGCGCCATCATATCCCGGCCAAGGAAAATCATATCATCCTTTTTTCCATAAAATAGCGGGCCCAAAGCAGACATACCCCACTCACAGACCATTTTTCGGGCAATTGATGTGGCACGTTCAAAATCACTGCCAGCACCGGTGGTCATGGTATCCAAAAACAATTCTTCTGAGATCCGGCCTCCCAGCAATACTGATAATTGTGCTTCAAGATAGGATTTGGAATAGGTGTATTTATCATTGAGAGGGAGCTGCTGGGTAATGCCCAATGCCCTCCCTCTGGGGATAATTGAAACCTTGTGAATGGGATCGGCATCTTCGTCCATTGCTGCAATTAATGCATGTCCGGCTTCATGATAGGCAGTCAGTTTTTTCTCCTCAACCGAGATAATCATGCTTCGCCGTTCTGTGCCCATCAACACTTTGTCCTTGGCATATTCAAAATCGATCATCTCAACCTTCTTCTTTCCCCCACTCGAGGCACAAAGAGCGGCTTCATTGACCATATTGGCGATATCAGCGCCATTAAATCCCGGAGTGGTTTGGGCAAGAATTTTCAAGTCAACATTTTTATCCAACGGCGTTTTGCGGGTATGCACCTTAAGGATTTCCTCCCTCCCCTTAACATCCGGAGTGGGTACTACGATACGACGATCAAACCGGCCGGGACGCAGCAGGGCAGTATCCAGAATATCGGGACGGTTGGTGGCCGCAATGATAATCACTCCTTCATTGGCATCGAAACCATCCATCTCAACCAGAAGTTGGTTCAGGGTTTGTTCCCTCTCATCATGCCCGCCTCCCAGACCAGCTCCCCGCTGTCTGCCAACCGCATCAATTTCATCGATAAAAACCAAGCACGGCGCGTGTTTTTTGCCCTCTTCAAAAAGATCCCTGACCCGTGAGGCGCCAACACCGACAAATAATTCAACAAAATCCGAGCCGGAAATACTGAAGAAGGGGACATTGGCTTCACCAGCAATAGCCTTGGCCAGCAATGTTTTTCCGGTACCCGGGGCTCCTACCAGTAAAACTCCTTTGGGAATTTTCCCCCCCAGGCGCTGAAATTTCTTTGGCTCTTTAAGGAACTCAATTATCTCTTGCAGTTCATCTTTGGCTTCGTCAACACCGGCAACGTCCTTAAAGGTAAATTTATTTTTTTCTCCGGAAAACAAGCGGGCTTTACTCTTACCAAAAGTAAAGGCTTTGCCCCCCGCCTGTTGTCTCATAATAACAATCCAGAAAATGAGAATTAACAAAAAGGGTAATGCGGAAATGATCATGGAAACCCAGACATTTTTATTCAATGGTTTTACTTTGATATTGACTTCATTTTTTCTTAAGATAGAAATAAATTCCGGATATTCAATGGGAATGGCAGTTTCATATTTTTCCACATTGTCTTCTTTGTCATAGGTGGATTTCATTTCACCCGTAACCACGTTGCCGTCAATAACAGCGGTGATCACCTTACTGCTCTCAACATTCTTCATGAAATCGGAGAACATTATCTTGCGAACTCCTCCTTCTGATACATCAGATAACATTTTAGCCAAAAATATTATCATGAGCAGGGAGGCTATCCAAAAAAGGGCTCCCTTTGATTTTTTTTGATTCGAATTTTTAATAGTTTTCATTGTCATAAGCCACTGATAAAATTAATTATACCACAAATATTATTGTTAAAAAATAAGTTTCTTCTGATTATTCCTACTTTTGGGCAATTGAGAAAAGGATTTTTCACATTCGGATTGACATTTATTTTTGCATATGTTAAAAATTGCTTAAGAGTAATGGGAAAGGTAATCGGAATAGACATTGGCACAACCAATTCGGTTGTCGCATATTTAAAAAACAATAAACCGGTGATAATCCTCTCCCCCGAGGGAAACCGGTTGTTGCCCTCGGTGGTCGCTTTCACCAAAGATGGCGACCGCCTGATCGGAAATCCTGCCAAAAGCCAGTTGACGTCAAATATAAACACCATATACTCGGTAAAAAAACTAATGGGTAAAAGTTTCACAGAGGTACAACCGTATCTCCATGAATTTAATTACCCCATTGTTGAAGGTGAAGACAATACCGTTAAGGTAATGATCAACAAACGGTTGTTCTCTCCTGAACAGATTTCAGCCATGGTGATCGAAAAACTGAAAGAATCGGCAAAATTCTATCTGAACGAGGAAATTGAGGGGGCCATTATCACAGTGCCTGCCTATTTCAACGACTCCCAGCGGCAAGCCACCAAGGATGCCGCCGAAATTGCCGGACTTAAAGTATTGAGAATCATCAATGAACCAACAGCCGCATCACTGGCCTTCGCCTTTGACATAAAAAAAACCTTCAATGTTGTGGTCTATGATTTTGGCGGCGGCACCATCGATATCTCGGTATTGGAAATCAGTGATAATATCATCCGCGTGCTGGCAACTGCCGGAGACATTCATCTGGGAGGGGACAATTTTGATGTAATCATCTCCAATATAGTCATTCAGGAAATAAACAACCAATTCCAGGTTAATCTTTCCGAAAACAAACTCGCCATGCAACGGATCCGGGAAGCCGCTGAATTTGCTAAAAAGGAACTCTCATCAGTGCAAAGATGTGAGATAAATTTACCTTTTATCACTGATACGAAGAGGGGACCGGTTCATTATCTACGCAATCTACAGAGAAAGGAATTTGAGAACGCCATTAAGGAAAGAGTTGAGCATACCCTGAATATTTGCAGCAATGCCCTGAAAAATGCAGATCTTTCTATTTACGATATTGACGAAATCTTACTCGTTGGTGGTTCAACAAGAATTCCCTACATACAAAATAAAATCAAGGAATATTTTAAAAAAGAACCCAACAAAAAAGTAAATCCAGACGAGATAGTGGCCATGGGAGCGGCTATCCAGGGTTCAATCGTCATCGGAGAAGGCAAAGATATTCTGTTGCTGGATGTTACACCGCTCTCATTGGGCGTCAAGACATTCGGAGGTACATTCACCCGAATCATAGAGGCCAACACTCCAATTCCAATAAACCGCAGCATGGTCTTTTCAACTGTTGAGGATAATCAGGAAGAGGTAGAAATAAAAGTATATCAAGGAGAGAGCCGGATAGCAGAAGAAAATAAATTGCTGGGGAATTTCACCCTGACAGATATAAAACCGGCTACCAAAGGGATCCCCAGAATCGAAGTGACCTTCAGTATCAACATCAACGGCATCCTGAAAGTGAGCGCTATTGATCTTTCCACCAAGAGTAAAAACGAAATAGAAGTTTCCCAGACAAGTTTATTAAAACCGGAACAGATCAAACAATTCAAAGAGGAATTTGACGAATACCGGGAAACCGCCCTGCAAAAGAAAGAAATAATCGAGATAAAAAACCAGACACTCAACATCGTTTACAACATCGAACAGCTGATAAAAAGAAAGAAACCAGACACAGAGACCGAGGCCGAATGTACAGCCACTATTGAACGGGCCTATAAGTGCGTGGACAAGGGGAATATTAAGAAGCTGCAGGCTGTTGCAGGCGAACTAACCAAACTTCAGGAACAACTGGAAACTACTGATAAAACCGCCGTTATCAATAAAAAATTGCAGGCAATATCACCCGACATCAATGATACAAAACCCTACAAAGTAATCGGTAGGAAGAAAAAATAAGATCCGGTAAAATTTATTCTCAGGTCGTTCTGCAAAGCCGGACTGCATCCTTATGTTTATTATTTCACAAAAATCTGCTATAATTTTTGCCCATGAACAGGAGAATGTAATGGCAAAGTTTTATCTGACAACCCCACTCTACTATGTGAATGATGTACCTCATATCGGACATGCTTATACGACCATCCTGGCAGACGTAATCAAACGTCACAAGAGGTTGCAGGGACATGATGTTTTTTTTCTCACCGGAACCGACGAACACGGACAGAAAATTGAAAAAAGCGCGAAGAATAAAACCATTACTCCCCAAGAACTTGCTGACAGGATGGTCATCCATTTTAAAGATCTTTGGCGGGTGTTAAACATCAATTATGACAAATTCATCCGCACCACTGATGACTATCATATCGCTGGCGTAAATAAAATTTTCAAGCGGGTAATGGAGAAAGGAGATATTTATCCCAGTGAGTACCAGGGGCATTATTGTATTTCATGTGAGAGCTTTGTCGCGCCGTCAATAGATCCCCATGAAGAGGACAAAGAATGCCCCGACTGCGGCAAAACCACCTCCAGAGTGAGTGAGAAGTGCTACTTCTTCCGCCTTTCGGCTTATCAAAAAAGACTGCTCCAATATTATGAGGACAATCCCCAATTTATCCTTCCCCAGACCAGGATGAATGAGGTGATTTCATTTGTAAAAATGGGATTAAGGGATTTGAGTGTGACGCGATCCACCGTCAAGTGGGGGATTCCGGTTCCCGGTGATGAAGAACAAACCATTTACGTCTGGTTTGACGCACTCTCCAATTATATCAATGCTGTCAATTATCCCTATGAAGATAAAACCTTTAAAAAACTCTGGCCTGCCGATCTCCATATTATGGGTACAGATATCTTGAAATTTCATGCGGTTTACTGGCCGGCATTTTTAATGGCTGCTGATTTACCCCTCCCGGCCCAGGAGTTAATCCACGGCTGGTGGCTGCAGGATGAGAAAAAAATGTCCAAATCGACAGGGAACGTGCTGGATCCCCATATCCTGTTAAAACACTTCAATGCAGATGCCATCCGCTATTTCATGATGAGGGAGGCATCCATTGGGGCGGATGGCAACTTTTCCCACCAGGGCTTTATCACCCGTATCAATACCGATCTGGCCAACGATTGGGGTAACCTGGTTTCCCGTACCACGGGAATGATCGAGAAGTACTTCAGCAATAAGCTCCTTCACAGCGCTGCTTACACACCAAGGGAAAAAGAGGTTGAATCCTCCTATGTAAATCTTGAAAACGAGGTGATGAAATTTTACGATCATTACCAGTACAACCGGGGATTGGAAAAAATTTCCGAATATATCAATTTCCTGAACCGGTATATCGTAACCACCCAGCCCTGGACACTGGCCAAAGCCGAAGAGAAAAAAGGTGAACTGGCAGCCGTTTTAAAAACACTGGTTCGCGCTATTCTAAGCGTTAATACATTAATGTCTCCTGTGATTCCTGAGTCCGCCGAAAAAATCAACAAACTATTTAACCACCAGGGCCTGACATTGGGATGGAACACTCTGGACGAACAAATACATGTAACACCCATATCGGATCAACTCTTCCCCAGAGTGGATCCAAAAGATTTTTTCAATGATGAAACCAACAAGGAGGAGAAGGTGGATACAAAAACCGAGGGTTTGATCACATTCGATGAGTTTAAAAAGGTGGAGATGGTGGTGGCCAAGGTGCTGGAAGCTCAGAAGGTTGAAAAAGCGGACAAACTACTGCAATTAAGAGTCGATACAGGGACGGACCAGCGTACGCTGGTGGCTGGAGTGGCCGAGTATTACACACCCGAAGACCTGATCGGTAAAAAAATACTGATGGTAAAAAACCTGCAGCCCGCCAAGATCAGGGGAATCATTTCCCAGGGGATGATACTGGCGGCATCCGGGCCCGACAACCGCCCTTTCATTCCTATTATTCCCGAAGAAACCCCTATCGGCGCCAGCCTGGTTTAAATCCAAAGCAATAAGTTTTCATGGTATTATTCCGAACTGATAAGTTCGGCCAGAGGTTTGAGGACATCGATATGCTGGAACATAATTTTCATGGCTGAGGTGAGGGGAACCGCTAAAATCATACCCACTATTCCCCATGTCCAACCCCAAAAGATCAAAGAAATAAGAATGACAATGGGGGATAAATTGAGGTTTTTCCCGCATATTTTTGGCTCTACCACATTGCCAATGATAAATTGAGTGCCCATCAGGCCAATGGCCACAACAAGAATTCGTAACGAAAATCCATGTTTGATCAGGCCAATTAAAATTGGGAAAACAGTGGCAATCACAGAGCCAATATTGGGGATAAAGTTTAAGAAAAAGATCAGCAGTGAGAAAAAGATAACAAAATCAATCCCTCCCCACCAGATAATCAGGCCGCCGATGGAAGCGGTCAACAAGCTGACAAAAATCTTTATCAGCAGGTAATGTTGAACCTGATTTTCAATAGAATTAACCACAAACTTTATATCATCCGCTCTTGTTCGGGTAAATGCCTTGTCCACGCGTCCCAGCAAGGCCCCACGCCCGGCCAGCATAAACATTAAAAAGAGCAGCACCAAGGCCAAATTACCAACATACGAGGCAATAGATCCGAAAGTGGTTGAAACGAACCGGGTGATATATGAAGTATTGAAAGAATTTGTCCAATCAAAATTATTTAAATAATTTTCCACTTCACTGATGGGAATTTTCAATTGTTCAAATAAACTCTTAATCAGGTCAATGATTTTACCGCTATAGGTGGGGAACTTGCCAATAAATGAGGAAACCCCGGAAGCGATTAAAACACCAAAAAAGTAAAATATAATGAAAATGAATACCAGTAAAAATGAGAGGACAAAAAACTTGGGAATAAATCGCGAGAGCCGCTTAACCACTCCATTAAAAAGAAAATATAGGAGCAAGGATAGAAACAGCGGAATAAAAATGTGCCTTAATTCTTTTAAAATAATGATGACAAAAACAAATACAATAAAGCCGGTGAATAACTTTATATAGAGGAGATCTCTTGAATCAGATTCCATATCTAGATATTTGATCCTCCGCTATAATTAATTTGGGTTTTGTCTTAAAGAGGAGTAAATTCACCTCCAGCTCGTATTCAAAAGTATATCTAATTTTTTTTCGCCGGTCAATGGTCACATAATCAAATTTTATCTGGTGTACCTCCGGATCATAGATCACAGGATGGTCATATAAAACTTCCTGTATGATCTCCTTACCTTTATTTATGGTAAAATCTCCCCGGGCAATTCCTATTTGGGTCTTAATATCAGCTTTAATCTGACCCTTGGTGATCCCTGCCAGGATGAATTGAACCGCCACGTAACCAGCATAGAAAATTATCAAAGTTATCATTAATGTAGTAAAATTCATTTTGCCCCGCTGGTTTCTCATTTCAACCTCCTGTTGTCCTATTTACTATATACCTTAATTGCTTTATTTTTTCCAGTTTTTTTTGCCTCGTACAATGCCTGATCAGCAATTCTTAGTAGTTGAAGAATATCCGACTGTTCGACATTAAATTGAGCCAATCCAGCACTCACTGTGGTTTGTATGTATTGTCCATGGTAATAGAGCCTATAACCCTCAACTTTTTTAAGAACACGATTGGCCAGTTGAAAGGCTCCCTCAAGTTCTGTTTCCGGCAGGACTGATAAAAATTCCTCACCACCTATCCTGCCGGAAATATCCTGTTCATTGCTACAGACCTACAAAGCGTGCAGAGATTCGTCATGTAATGCGATTTTCTGGTCCTCGAATAGCTCTACGAGCACCAATTAACTGGATTAGACACCAGCTTCACGACAGAGATGATATAGACTCAGAAAAAGGTGTGAATCAAAAAGAGAGTAAGTGAGTGTAATAAATTACACTCACATTAGATTCTATTTGTAAACTACTTCTACCAGATGTGCACTGCAACTAATGCATGGATCAAAGGCTCGTACAATCATCTCGAACTTGAGTTCAATATTGTCCATCTGATTGTTCGCTAGTAAGTTCTCCCCGCCCGTACGAATGAATGCCTCGACATCATCAAGGAACATTGCGGTGGGAGTTATGAAATCTGCATAAGTTGTTTTTCCATCCTTTATCTTGTAGGAATGGATGAGTGTACCTCGTGGAGCTTCAACTGCTCCCGTACCAGAACCTGTTTCTGTTGTGCGCTGAGCAATCTCAGGAGTATCACTTTCAAGCAGTTTGTCTACAATGCTGATAACACTCTCTAGTGAGAAGACTTGTTCAACCGCTTGAGCAAAGTTGTTGTATAGGGGATTACGGTGCCACCGTTCGTTGAACAGCTTGTCACAAGCCTCCTTAGCTTGACCTGTTAACCTGTTTCTCAGTAGAATGATACGAGCAATTGCACCTACTGTGAATGGGTTTCCGTCGTAGGTTCCTCGCTTTGCAAAGCTATGACTGACTGTTCTTTCGACGACTACTTTCTTGTAGTCCTCAACAGGGTGTTCCTTTCCATCAGATGTTAAGAGGAAATCCCCATAGTAGTCATATCCCTCATGAGGAGGTTTACAACAGAGGAACTGAGTATCTCGTTCCATGTGATCTGGAATTTCAAGCCCCGCAAGTATGTCTATGGTTGCCATCGCAAAGGGCAATAATTCCTCTGCCTCTTCTTTGATATCGATTAGAGCCTTCTTGCTTGGGAGTTTACCGAACCCACCCAATATTGGATTCTCTCCATGAATCATTCTGCCGCCCATTATTCGCATAATCTTGTTACCGAATTTCTTCAGTTGTAATGCTTTGACAACAACATCGCCGTATTTGTCAGCCATTGCTACTGCATTGTCATAACCAAGGAAATCTGGAAGAGCTAGGAAGTAGAGATGAAGACTATGACTTTCAATTATCTCACCATTATGCATAAGATGGCGATATTCCTGTGTAACGTGTGGAATTGTTACACCCAATGCTTTCTCAAGACCTCTCAAGGCTGCATATTTGTGAGATAGATTGCAGATTGCACAGATTCTGGGCACAATGCTTAGATCCTCTTCTGGTGTTTTACCGACAACCAGCTCTTCGAACAGTCGAGGACCTTCAAGTATTCGTACTTCTACCTTGCTGATTTTATTTCCCTCAATCTCAACCCTAATTCCTCCATGTCC